>JAQGPB010000362.1 GCA_028293265.1 Pedosphaera sp.
GTCCTCCTCCGGCACATCGGCCAGCGTCAGATCGCGGGCGAGATTGCTGGCGTGGCCCACCATTTCCTGGATCACCGCCTCGATGTTCCGCGCCTCCGCTGCCTCGGGCAATTTTTTCCGCTGCAACCCCAGCGTCAGTCCCTTTACCATCAGCGTGATGCCCGTCAATTTCTGTCCCAGGTCGTCGTGCAGATCCAGCCCGATGCGCCGCCGCTCCTTCTCGGTAATTTCCAGCAGTTCGTTCTCCAGCCGCTTGCGTTCCCGGATCGCCTGTTCCAATTCCCGGTTCGACGCCATCAGGTCCGACGTGCGCTCCTCCACGCGCAATTCCAACTCATCGTGCGCCCGCCGCAACGCTTCCTCCGCCTGCCTCCGTTCCGTGATGTCCGTCACCGATCCCAGCCAGCCCGTCACCTTGCCCTGGCCGTCCTTGAGCGGACGGAGCAGGATGAGCGCGTCAAAAATTTTCCCGTCGCGACGCTGGAAGCGCACTTCAAAACCATTGCGCGAGGCCGGCTCTTGACTTCGCTTCTTGAGTGCCTGCTGCATCGCCTGCATTTCACTTGCGGGGAGAAAAGCATAGGGAGGCTTCATCCCCAGCAACTCCGTCTCGCTCCAGCCGACCAATTCGCAATAAGCCGGGTTCACATAGGTGAGCATGCCCTCCACATCCACGACGGCGATGCCCGAGGGGATGGAGTCCTCGATGGTGTGGCGAAAAGTCTGTTCCCTCTGGAATTGCTCCACGGACCGCTGGCGCGCGCGCCGCACCTCCGCCTCATTCATCTCGCGCTCGATGGCCGGCACCAGCCGCGTCAGGCGGTCTTTCATCACGTAATCGTGCGCCCCGGCCTTCATCGAAGCCACCGCCGTGTCTTCGTCAATGTGCCCGGAAACGATGATGAAAGGCAGGTCCAGCCCCCGCCGCTGCATCAGCCGCAACGCTCCCGGGCCGCTGAAGCCCGGCAGCACGTAATCCGCAACCACCACATCCCAGCTCTGGCGGTCCAGCGCCGCCGTCATGGCCGCCGCCGTCTGTACCCGTTCCCATTGCGGCTCATAACCGTTCTGGCGCAGCTCCAGCAACAACAGTGCGGCGTCACTCTCCTGATCTTCCACCAACAATACGCGTATCGGACGGCTCACGGCAGCTTCATTCCTCCTGGTGCGCCGGTGCTGTCCTCGAGTTTGAGCCAATGCACGCCCAGCAGCCCGATTGCCTCCACAAACTCCTTGAAATTCACCGGCTTGCGGATGTAGCTGTCCACCCCCAGCCGGTGGCTCTCGCGCAAATCCCCTTCTTCATCCGACGAACTGAGCACCACCACCGGCAGCGCACTCGTATGCTCAACTGCGCGCAGGCGTCGCAGCACTTCCAGCCCGTCCACCTTGGGCAGCTTCAAATCCAGCAGCACCAGCGCCGGCTGCTCCTTCAAATTCCGCCCCACATGCGCCCCGGTGCCAAACAAGAAGTCCAGCGCCTCCGCTCCATCCCGTACCACCACCAGGCGGTTCGGGATCCGGTTCCGTTGGAATGCCCGCTTCGCGAGCAGCTCGTCATTGCAATTGTCTTCCACCAGCAAAATGAATTTTGTTTCCATGGCCGGTTTGTTTAAGGCGCTTCTGATACCGCCATCATCTGGTATGGAAAGCGCGCTCCGCCGTCCCCCGCTTGCACCCGGCCAGCAGAACGATCTGGCCCGGGCGTTCCTGGCATTTGATTGCCCGGCGCCATCCTAATGCCATTAAGATGCGCCGGGTGGTTCATGTCGGCAATGTAAAAAAGAATGCCGCCCCGTTGTCAACCTCGCCCATTGCCCAGGTCTTGCCGCCGTGACGGTTGATGATCCGCTGCACGGTCGCCAATCCGATCCCATGGCCGGGAAATTCCTTGTCGTTGTGCAGGCGCTGAAACGCCCCGAATAATTTGTGCGCAAACGCCATGTCAAAGCCCGCCCCGTTGTCCCGCACATAATATGCCGCCTCGCCATCGCCCGGCTGCATTCCAAACTCGATCTGCGCCGCTGGCCGCCGGCCGGTGAACTTCCAGGCATTGCTCAAAAGGTTCTCCAGCGCGATCCTCATCAGCTGCGGATCGCCCGGCGCCACCAGGCCGGGCGCAATCGCAAATTCCACCCGCCGCCGCGGTTCGCGCTCACGCAGCCCGGTCACGATTCCGTGCGCCAGGGCGCTCAAGTTCACCGGCAGGCGTTTCATTTCCGCGCGGCTCAACCGGGAGAGATGCAGCAGATCGACTATCAGGGATTCCATTTCATGGCTCGCCTTGATCACCCGGTTCAGATAATCCCGGCCGTCTTCATCCAGCCGGTCTTCATAATCGTCCTTCAATGCCTCGGCAAACCCGCCCACGCTGCGCAAAGGCGCCCGCAGATCGTGCGACACGGCATAAGCAAAAGCCTCCAGTTCTTGATTCGCAAATTCCAACTGGCGCGTCCGTTCCATCACGCGCAATTCCAGTTCCGTGTTCAGCCGCCGGTTTTCCTCCTCCCCATGGCGCAGCTCCTCCTCGGCCCGGAGGCGTTGCAGTGCCCCGCTGCAATAGTCCGCCAAGGACTGCAACGTCCTTAAATCATTCTCATCGTACGCGCCGGCCAGGTGGCTTTGGATGGACAGCACGCCGATGGTTTTTGCCTGGTCGCGGATGGGCACGAACATGAACGAATCCGAGCCGCCGTTGCATTGGCAAAACGGAACCAGTTCGCATGCGTCCGCCGGGTTCAGGATCAGTTCCGGACCGTTCAGCATGATCCGGTGCGCGCAGGCCGGAATGCGGGAATCCTCCGGGAAGGGCAGGTTTTCGATTTTTTGCCCGTTGAAGGTGTCCACGTTCAGGATGTAATCCGCCTGGTTGGTTTCGAGGGAATAGAGGTTGAGGCTGAAGGCGTCCCAACCGAACAATTCCTCCGCCAGGTCGCCAATGATCCGCCCCGCTTCCACCGGCGTCCTCGCCGAGCTCAGACGTTGGCCCATCTTGGAAAACGCCGCCAGATGTTTGTCCGCCCGCTTCCGCTCGGTCACGTCGGTCGCGATGGAGAACGCCCCCACAATCCTGCCCTTGACCTTCACCGGGCCGCCCGTGATCACGAGATCCGCGGAGCGGCCTTCCTTGGAGATCATGCGCAGCTCGAAGGAAGGATGGGGCGTCCCGCGCACGGCGAGTTCAAAATGGCGCAGGGCCACCGGCAGATGTTCCGCCGGGCAGAACTCCGCGAAGGTCATCTGCTGCAGCTCGGCCAGGGAATAACCCGAGAGTTTGACGGCCGCCGGGTTCGCCGTGACAAAAAACCCCGCCAGATCAAGCGTGAAGACGGCGTCCAGATTGTTTTCAAACAGCGAGCGGTAACTTTCCTCGCTGGCGGTCAGTTTGCTCTCAGTCTGTTGATGCAGAATGATCTCAGTCCTCAGTTGTCCCACCAGCACCTCCGCCCGCCGCTGCGCCATCCTCTGCATTTCGCCCAGGCCGATGGTCAGGCCGCTCATGAACAGGAATATCATCAACTGCAACGGATACAGGGGATCTATCAGGCGTGAGTGGGAATCAACAAACGTAAAAAAGCATTGGGCGGCCACCACGCTCAAAACCATCGCCAGCAGGCCTGGCTTCCAGCCGCCCACGAACGTTGAAATCAACAAGGCCAAAAAAAATGGCACAAATACAAAATAGACACCAAAAAAAGGGTAGGGAGCGAGCCCCCAATGCACCAAAGCCGCCAGTCCCACGAACAAGGCCGACACGCCGTAATGCGCCGCCGGCGACGTAAATCTGTTCCGCAAGCCCCAGCCTTTGATTTCCGGGGCGGCTCCAAACAGGGACAATCCATCCCCAGGCGATGATTCGTTGATTTTCAAGCCTGCTAAAATAAACTTGCGCTGACGCGATTATGGGGCCAGAACCCCACGCGCCGGGTATGGGGTGGTTACCCCATGGATGTAGGGTGAAAACCCCGTAGGCAAGCACCGGCAGGCTGCCCGCCTCCTTTTAAATAAATCTCGAATTTCGGCGTCTAACCTGCCAGACTGGCAAAATGTCCAATATTCAGCGCACCATCCAGGTTGGCTTTGACCTGCGGGTTTTCTTCACCCGCCAGGCTTTTGCGCCGGCCAATCCGCTCCTGCGCGAGGTGCTGACCGACCGCCAATCCGGCCGCACCCACGGCGTCCTCCTGGTCATGGACGAAGCCTTGGCCCAGGCGCAACCGACGCTGGCCGGGGAAATCGAGTCTTATTTCGCCCACGCCGCTCCGCGGCTCAAGCTGGTCTGTCCGCCCATGATCATCGA
Organism: Pedosphaera sp.; assembly: GCA_028293265.1. The sequence goes on from JAQGPB010000362.1 coordinate 4,301, forward strand.
GGGCGGCGAGCGCACCAAGAACTCCTACTTTCACGTCTCGGAAATCCACTCGCACATTGACCGCTACCACATTGACCGCCACTCCTACCTGCTCGCCCTCGGCGGCGGCGCGTTGCTGGACATGGCCGGTCTCGCGGCGGCCACCGCGCACCGCGGCGTCCGCCATGTGCGCCTGCCCACCACCACCTTGAGCCAGGCCGATTCCGGCGTGGGCGTGAAAAACGGCATCAACGCCTTCGGCAAAAAGAATTTCATCGGCACCTTCGCGCCGCCGTTTGCCGTGGTCAACGATTTCGACATGCTCAACTCCCTGTCCGACCGCGACAAACGCGCCGGCTACGTCGAGGCCGTCAAGGTCGCCCTCATTCGCAATCGCGAATTTTTTGAAGCTCTTGAAGCCGATGCCGCCCGGCTCGCCGCCTTCGAGCCGCCGGCCATGCAGCGGCTCATCCAGCGTTGCGCCGAATTGCATCTGGACCACATCACCACCTCCGGCGACCCGTTCGAGTTCGGCTCGGCGCGCCCGCTCGACTTCGGCCACTGGGCCGCGCACAAGCTCGAACAATTGTCCGAATACAAAATCCGCCATGGTGAAGCCGTCGCCGTCGGCCTCGCGCTCGACGTGATTTACTCGCGCAAAATGGGTTTCCTGGAGGAAGCCTCGGCCGAACGCGTGCTGTGCCTGTTGGAAAAACTTGGCTTCGAACTTTACGCGAACGAATTGCTCCACACCGATTCCGATCATTCGCTGATGGTATTGAACGGCCTCGAGGAGTTTCGCGAACACCTCGGCGGCCAGTTGGCCATCACGCTGCTAAAGGCCATCGGCACCGGCTTCGAAGTCCATGAGATGCAATTTTCAAAAATCATCGAGGCCATCTACGAACTTCAGGAACGCCAGGCCCAGCGCGCCAAAATTTACCGCGCCTTCGGGTGAGTAAATGCCCCTTCTAGTTTCAAACTGCAAACAGGATTGTCTTTGCCCATCTCCGTAAAAGCGGCAGAGGACTGCCGCACTCCAAGACGCTT
>JAQGPB010000379.1 GCA_028293265.1 Pedosphaera sp.
AGATGCAGCATGTTGTCACTGCGATCCATAATCCAGATCTGCGCCAGATGCACGTTTAAGTAGCGGACCATGGCATCGGCGCAGCGATAAAGCACGCCGCTCAAAGTTTCGCGTTGTGTCAGTGCCAGCCCAACATCCGTGCCGAGGGCCGCGAGGTTGGCCTGTTCAAACGCCGCGATGGCCGCCGCACGCTTGCGTTCCAGCGCATACCGGATCGAGCGTTCCAGCGAATCCGCGCGCAACCCCGTCTTTACGAGATAATCCGCCGCACCGGCCTTCATCGCCTCCACATCCACCTTGTGCTCACCCAGTCCCGTCAGGAGAATGATCGGCGCCTGGCAGCCGCGCTCCAACGCTTCGCGCAACAGCTCGATGCCGTTCTTTGCGCCCAGGCGGTAATCAATCAGGCAGACATCATGCTGGTTGCGGGCCATGGCCTCCAGGCCGAGCGAATACGACTTGAACCAGTCCAGTTGAAAACGCCGCCCCTTCATCTCCGAGAACAACCCGCGCGTCAGGACGTAATCATCCTCATCATCTTCAACGAGCAGCACTTTTATCAGTTCCGATTCGTTCATAGTTTCTCAGCCCTTCGCCGGCGGCACCACCACGTTGAACCAATAATCTGTCACGCTCTTCATCAGGCCGACGAGCGAATTGAACGCGACCGGCTTTGAAATGAAGGAGTTCGCCCCCAGATCATAAACCTTCGCAATGTCCGGTTCCGCCGTCGAGGTGGTCATCACCACCACCGGAATTCTTTTCAATTCCGGATCCAGCTTGATCTCCCGCAATGCCTCGCGCCCATCCTTGCGCGGCATGTTCAAATCCAAAATGATCAGTCCCGGTCGCGGAGAATTCTCCGGGCTGCTGAATTTTTTCCGGCGGTTCAAATAATCCATGAGTTCCACGCCGTCCTCCACAAAGCGCAAGTCCACGGTGATGCCGCTTTCCGTCAGCGCTTCCTGCGCAAGCAAGCGGTCGTCGGAATCATCTTCGGCCATCAGTATGAGGCTCGTCTTGGGGGCAACGCTCATTGCGGTGTCTCCACCTTGGGTTGTTGGAGCGGCAGGATGGCGATGAAAATGGAGCCTTCGCCGGGCTTGCTCTGGGCGGTGATGATGCCGCCATGGCGTTCCGTGATGCGGCGGCAGACCGCGAGTCCCACGCCGGTCCCCTCGTATTCACTGCGCCCGTGGAGGCGTTGGAAAACGGCGAACACCTTGTCCAGATATTGCTCCTCAAAACCGATGCCGTTGTCCTGCACCGTGAGCACGCAAAACTTGTCGTCGGGGCTGGTCGGCACCGGAGAGCTGGGCAGCACCACGTCTTCCTGGATCTGGTCGCGATTGATGAGCTGCGCGTCAATCTTGATGACCGGCGTCGCGTCGGGCGTTTGAAACTTCAGCGCGTTCCCGATCAGGTTCTGCAGCAGTTGCCGCATCTGCGTCGCATCCGCCTCGATGGTGGGCAGGATGCCGACTTCAATTTGCGCGCGGGTTTTTTCGACGCGATGTTCCAGATCCACCAGCACTTCCTGCGTCACTGCGCCCAGGTCCACCGGCACAAATGGCTGCGAGGAACTGATGACGCGCGAGAAAGTCAGCAAATCATTGATCAAAGTTTGCATCCGCGCCGCCGCGCTTTGCATCCGTTCGAGGTAATCCCGGCCCTCCTCGAGCTGCACCGCCTCGCATTTGGTCTTCAGCCGGTCGCCGAAGGCCTGGATTTTTCGCAGCGGCTCCTGCAGATCGTGCGACGCCACAAAAGCGAACTGCTCCAGTTCACGGTTCGACCGCGCCAGTTCGGTGGCTTTGCGGTTCAATTTGTCCTCCGCCAGCCGCCGTTCCGTGATGTCCTTGAACATGACCACCGCGCCCACCACCTTGTCGTTTTCCTTGATCGGCGTGCGCAGGTATTCAACCGGAAAGCCCGAGCCGTCCTTGCGATAAAAAATTTGCTCCGGAAGATAATTTCCATCCGCGCCCTTGAGCAGCCCCGGACCGTCCTTCGCCGCCCCCTTGGGTTTGCTCGGGAAAAAAATTGCTTCCTCCGTCTTGCCCATGAGCTCCTCGGGTTTCAAGCCGGTCAGCTTCGCCGCCGACGGATTGGCGAACGTCGCCCGTCCTTGGAGGTCAAAACCGAAAATTCCGTCCCCGGCCGAGTTCAGGATCAATTCATTGCGGCGCTGCAATTTTTGCGCTTCCTGCGTGCGCGCCTGCACATGCATTTCCAGGACATCCTTGGAACGCTCCAACTGCTGGGTTTGCTGCGCGAAGGATTTTTCCGCCAGCCGCCGCTCATTGATTTCGCGCTCCAGCACCGTATGCGCTTTCATGACGTTGGCGAGCCGCGCTTCCAGGTCCGCCTTCGCATTCCGCGCCTCCTCCTCCGAAACCCTCGAGTCCGCCAACTGCCCCAGCAAATGGTGCGCCCGCACATCCGCCTCCTGCTTCGCAGACAAATGATGCTTCGACCAGTTTCGCCGCAGCCATTGGCCGCAACCGACGGCCACCGCGAACAGCCCCGTCCCGCCCGCCACCGACGCCAGGGCCATCACCATCGCCCAATGACGTGCCTGCGCCACCAGTTGCGAAACGGTTTGGGACGAACCCGCCTTTGCGTTGTCTCCAATTTGGGCAGCCAACGACCGAAAAACTTCCAGTCCCGACATATACGCCCAGATGCTCCCGCCAACCGCCAGCAGCATCGCCAATGCGACCACCAGCACCAAGCCCTTGATGCCCGGCAACGCGTTGCCCTTGTTTCTTTGGGCTTTCGTCTCATCGGCCCAGACAGCATCGGCATTCAAACGCATCACCTGTTCGGCTTCGGTCTTCATCGCCATTTCAAATATAATTTGACGCCACCTGCATGGCGCTTGTTCCAGTTCGATTTTCCACGCATTTATGCGAAGATGCCCCGTGAGAAGCAGTTAACAGGCCAGCACGTCAAACGAGCTCGGAAAGGATGTCCTTCAAATCCTGACATCTCCCCATCATTTGCCCTCACCGAAAGACCGTCTCAAAATCAATCAATTTCGTCATGGAACGGGACACCCTATTCGCATCAGCATGAGAAAAAATCCCGGACGCACCAAGCTCCTTCCCAAATCCGCAATCCGAAATCCGCAATCCGCAACCTATCCGAAACCCTTTCCTTTTTCCCCCGGCCAACTTATAAATTCACCCATGGCTCAAGTTGAAACTCTGGGAATGATCGCCGGCAACCGCTCGTTGCCGCTCGCTTTCGCCCGCCAGGCCCGCACCCAAGGTGTCAAACGCCTCGTCGCCGTCGCCTTCGATGGCGAGACCGACACCGCCCTCGCCCCGCTTGTGGATGAAATCATCTGGCTCAAGGTCGGCCAGCTTTCCAAAATGATTTCCGCCTTCACCAGCCGCGGCGTGACCCAATGCGTCATGGTCGGCCAGATTGCGCCCAAAAACCTTTTTGACCTGCGCCCCGACTTCCGCGCCATGAGCCTGCTTTTCAAAATTAAGGAAAAAAACGCCCATACCATCTTCGGCGCCATTGCCGATGAACTTAAAAAGGATGGCGTCGAATTGATCGAAGCCACTCCCTGGCTCAAACCCTTGATGCCCTCAACGGGCTTCGCCCTGGGCCCCAAACTTTCCGCCGATCAACAGGCCGACATCGCCTTCGGCCACCGCATTGCCAAGGAAATCTCCCGCCTGGAAATCGGCCAGTTGGTGGTCGTCAAAAACGGCGTCGTCCTCGCCGTCGAGGGCTTCGAGGGCACCGACAACTGCCTTGCCCGCGGCGGCGAACTCGCCGGTCGCGACGGTGGCGCCGTGGCCGTCAAGGTGGCCCGAGAGAAGCACGATTTGCGCTTCGATATTCCTTGCCTCGGCCCCAAAACATTGGAAACCTGCGCCATGGCAAAGATTTCCGCCCTCGCCCTCGAAGCGGGCAAGACCCTCCTGCTGGACCAGGAGACGTGCGAAAATCTCGCCAAAAAGCATAAAATTTCAGTCACAACAGTCTCCACTTGACGACGAATTTATCGTGAACTGGGATTGCAACCATGACCTCCAAATTCACAAAACGCGCCCGCCGCATTCACCCTCTCCTGGGGGAGAGGGCTGGGGTGAGGGCGGGCTAATCACAGTTTCCATCCACTTCTAAATCATATATCGTAAATCGAAAATCCCCATGCTTACTTCCCACGAACTCATTGGTTTCATGTCTCCCGCGCTGGCCGAACAAATTATCAGCTACGCCTTTGAAACCGACAAACCCCTTTACCGCACCGCGCTCAGCGCCGTCGCCGAAGCCCGCAAAGTGCGCCCCGTTTTCCTCGAGCGCCAGCCCCGCACCCAGCGCCATGCCACCATGCTCGCCGTCCTGACCCGCCCCTCCATGGAACTCATCGCCGGCAACCTCATCCGCCAATGGCTGGTCAAGAAACAGAACCCCATGCTCAGCCAATTTCTCGACGCCCTGGGCATCGCCCATAAGGAAGGCGTCATTGACGACCTCCCGCCTACCATTGAAGACGACAAGCTGAAATCCGCCGTGGACGGCCTCCTCGCAAGCCATCCACCCGAAACCGTCGCCGTCTATCTCATCGCCTTCAACGACATGAACGAAGCCAACTGGCCCAACCTCAAAACCCTCCTCGAAACCGATCCCCGCCTCCAGCTCGGAAATCACAGTTGAGTTCCTATTGTTGTGAGGCACATCCGAGCCTCCTTCAGGTCTTGGACTGCGGCAGTCCGCTGCAGCTTTTCCCACAACCTTGCATTGCAACCGCATCCAGCAAATTCACCAAACGCTACGGCTGTTTCCCCATTCGATGTTCGATGTTCGATGTTCAGTGTTTGATGTTTCCCATTTTCGCTGGAACAAATAATACTGGCATCCCCTCCCCGCTCTAGTATCGTTCAAGTGACGTCACCAACGTCGCAATCATTTTAAGGAATATAGAATATGGAACCAAAAGCGGACATCGCACTCATCGGCCTCGCAGTCATGGGCCAGAACCTCATCCTGAACATGAACGACCACGGCTTCGTCGTGGTCGCCTACAACCGCACCGTCTCCAAGGTGGACGAATTCCTCGCCAACGAAGCCAAGGGCACCAACGTCATCGGCGCGCATTCCATCCCCGAAATGGTTTCCCTCCTCAAAAGCCCCCGCCGCGTCATGATGCTCGTCAAAGCCGGCGCGCCCGTGGATGAATTCATCGAACAACTTTTGCCCCACCTCGAAAAGGGCGACATCATCATTGACGGTGGCAATTCACTCTTTACTGACACCATCCGCCGCACCAAATACGTCGAGTCCAAGGGCCTGCTCTACATCGGCACCGGGGTTTCCGGCGGTGAAGAAGGCGCGCGCCATGGCCCTTCCATCATGCCCGGCGGCTCCCCCGCCGCGTGGCCTCACGTCAAGGACATCTTCCAGAAGATCGCCGCCAAAGTTGAAGACGGCACACCGTGCTGCGATTGGGTCGGCGAAGATGGCGCGGGCCATTACGTCAAGATGGTCCACAACGGGATCGAATACGGCGACATGCAGCTCATCGGCGAAGCCTATCAACTGATGCGCGTCGGCCTTGGCATGACCGCTGACGAAATGGCCGCCGTTTTCGCCGAATGGAACAAAAGCGAACTCGATTCCTACCTCATTGAAATCACCGCGCACATTCTCACGTTCAAAGACGCCGATGGGCAGCCTCTCGTGGACAAAATTCTCGACACCGCCGGCCAGAAAGGCACCGGCAAATGGACCGTCGAATCCTCCATGGATCTCGGCATCCCCATCACCTTGATGGCCGAGGCCGTCTATGCCCG
>JAQGPB010000402.1 GCA_028293265.1 Pedosphaera sp.
CCGACGCGCTGACTTCAGGGCTGGACCCATCGTCCGCAAATCGTGCGGCGAAACTGTCCACGCCAATCTGCATTTTCCCGTCCCGCGCCTTCAAGTCCGGCTTCCCGTGTTCGGCCCGGCCCCGTTCGTTCGTTTCAAGCAATTCTGTCATGTTCAAAAGTTACCACGTCAGCACGGCCTTGAAGAAATACCATGTTTCTTGCCTGACGATAACCCTTGGTTATGCTCGACTATGAAGTGAAGGGGTTCCGAGATGAATGGCCCTTAGTTAAGGTTCCGAAAATTGCGGGCTCGGCCTTTCCAGTATCTACTGCGGTGTGCTGTTCTTGGGCGTAAAGCCAGGAGGAAATTTTAGTGGCGGCTTCTCATCCATGCGGATGGGGGGAAACTCTTCCGGGTGCTGCGCACGGTATTCTTTAAACGACGCCTGCAGCATGCTCGAATTGAACCGACAGGTCCACCGGAAGAACTCGCCGTCCGCCGGAGTCTTTGGAAACAAAACCTCCGAATGGGATTGTAGCGCATCCAGACAAACGCGAGCACTCATGCGTATCATCTTGAATTCGTTTGTGAGCGCACTTGTGAGTGCAGGCTTGGCATCAGGTCCAAGGCGGCCAAGGACCATGATGGCTCTGTGATCGGGAGGGTTTTGATGGAGCAATGCCTCAAGGGCGGACACCGCATCCTTAGCCACCGGCCCAAGCGCATCAAGGGCGGCAAGCGCCTCGGCGCGTTCATCTGCCGGATAAGGCAGGTTGATTTTCATGATGGATTGCCTGCTCAAAAACCCACGGAACTTTTGCTTCCACTCAGGCTCCCGTTTGGGTGGTGGGTGCCGAAGTTGGGCGAGGAGAAAAGGCATGGCGTTGGTCCCGATGTGCCGCACAGCATCAGCAGATTGCATTCGGGCCTCTTGAGTGTCGCCTTCAAAGCCTCGTAGCCAAAAACTCAGTGGTTTGCCCTGATAGCGTGGCGCGGGTTGCCACCACCAGCAAATTCCGAGCAACAGAACAAGCAAGGCCAAGACAGAAACCGTGATTAAACGCCACCACCTCATGGCGCAACTGTAGGGCATTCGCGAACAGGAGGCTATTTAAAAAGGGGACTTATATACAACATCACCCTAAAACCACGGACAGGCTCTTGGCCGGGACCCTGCAGTAGGAAATGGGGAGAACACGCCTCCGGCGTGTGGTTTGCGGCGTCCCGCCGCAAACCTCGATTCCGACCTTCCCCAAACCAATCAGTGCTTCGCACCGGGCCGTTGCCAGCCTTTGTGATCCAAAACGTGTTTTCAACCGCGCCTTTGCGTTTGACGCACGCCCGCTTTGCCGCTATGGAATAACCATGCCGAAAAAGGGCGAACCAAGATACGACACCTGCTGGCGCAAATCGCGCATCGCGGCCCGCATCTTGTTGCGCGAAGAAACGGGCAAACTCACCCGGCGGGATGTGGCGCTGGGCCGCAAGCTGGCGGTTGACCCCGGTGTCACCCCACGGTTGATTGATCAGGCCATCCATGGAATACGGGGCAAAAAACTTAGACTGGAGCGCGAGCGCCGGGCAAAGGCTTGATGCCTTGGCCCAAAAACTGCCGCGCCTTCCCCGGCTGGAGATCATCGTTTTTGGTTCCGCGCCGCTCCAGTTGATGATTGATCGCACCTTCCTCAGCGAAGACATAGACATCAGCCCCTCCGAAGACGCTTACGAGACCGTGACGAAACTGGTCGAAGCGCAGGGATGGGCCAAAGGCCAGAGCGATTTTTATGTCCAGGTCTGCGATCACCTTGCCTTTCGCACCACGCGCAATTGGATGCAACGCGCCATCTCCGAGGAACGCCACGGGCATCTCTTTATCTTTCCTCATCCATGGGATATTTTGGTTAGCAAACTGCAACGGCTCGAAGACAAGGATTTGCAGGCTTTCCAATTGGTCATTGTGCGCACCGGCCATCCTACCGAAGAGGAATTTGCTCGTCATTTGCAAGATGCGGTGGATTTATATCGCCCCAAGTTTGATGAAGAATCGGCCCGCGGCGACATGCTGCTGAACACCCGCCTCCTCTGGCAAACCCTCTGGCAGAAGGAAATTGACGTGCGCGCCCAAATCATCCGCCCCGCCCTGGAACGCCAGCGGCACGATTATGAGGATGGTGATGCATCCCTGAAAACACGGCTGGGCAATTTGAAACTGCCACCTTCCGGTCAAAAATAATTCGCCGGCGCGCTCCGTGCCAAACCCCGGTGGATTGCCACAACGAATGAATTTAACCTGAGTTCGTATTGATGAATGCAAGCAAGCATCAAAGGCTCCCCCCAGAAACCTTTGGGTTGTCGGACGACCGAAACCGCAGGAGGGTCAAGTGAACTGGCTTGGAAAAAGATGGTTTCTGTTTGGTTTGGCCCTGGTCGGAGTTATTGCAGTTGCCGCAGGAACTGCGAAAATTAAGACATTGACGGAACTGCAGCCCGAACATGCCGCAGGCGGTTGTTACACCGGTCAATTGCCGGGTTTTGGCAATGTTCGATTGAGCCTCTTTTTGGTTGAACCACAACCGGCAGCTTGGCTATATCGCGAGGGAATTGGAGCCACTGGATATGGACTGATCAATTCAAACTCATCCGGAGGCTTTCGTGTTGACGTATTGGCCGACCATGCGTTTGACCCTGAGCTTCTTACCAACGCAACCCTCGAATTCCGGGTCGTAGACGACGGGCACGCATTGAAGGGCGTAATTCTGAAAGGGACTAATAATGACTCCCAAGCGTTCGTTTTAAGGAGGGCGTATGAGCATTACCAAGTTCATCAGCACTCGGGATTGATGTTCGGTCGTTTGGGAGCGAACAACAGCGCTTCCAGCCAGTTTCCCTCGCTTCCGGAGGATCCCGCACTCAATGCCATGCTGAACCAAAGACTGGCCGGCGAAACGCACTGGGATGTTCGCTCCTTCACCAGCGGAAATATCTCGCGGCAATGGGAAATGTTGCGTTATGGCTCGGGCTTTGGCGAAGGGCGACAGGACGACCAATGGCAAGTCCGCCTGCTCAAAGGCACCATGGCTAGTTTTGCAGTTTGGAGGTTTTCAGATCATGGTGGGCAATGCGGCAATCCCACTTCCTGGGCTGGTCGGAATTTTTCCTGGCGCGGCGGAAAGCTGCGCGAATTGAAACTGGCCGATTTATTCCGTTGCGATACGAACTGGGAAAATGAAATCCGCCGCCTTTGTCATGATAACCTTGCCCTTCGTGAATTCAGCAGTCCGGCGCACGCGGTGCTCGATCAAGGAATCAAACTGGGCGTTTTTACCCTCAGTCCCACCGGCTTGCAGATCTATTTCAACCCGTACACCTTGGCTTCCGGTGCTGAAGGAGAATTTGTTGTTCATATTCCTTACACCAAGCTACGGCCTTTTCTGAGGTTCGACGGGCCGGCAGGCGACTTCGCCGCCGCCGAGTAGCGCCTATATGTGATTTCCGCTCAAAATAACTCGACACCCACCTCCATCCGTGAAATAATAGTTTTGCTTTTTGCGTGAGAAAAGGAGCGCGAGATAGGGCACCGTCCGGTGTCCACGAAGACTGGCCCGTCCTCAGCCGGAGAAGATCCTCATTATCCCATTGCCTTCGTCAGGGCAATAACTCCCCTCCCATTCCCCTGACCATCATTCCCCTGACCTATTCCCATTCCCCGCCTGTTGCGCCTTTTTGCGGCCATTCTCCATCAACCACTTGCGTTTCCTGTGTCGCCTTGTACCGCCTTATCCCGCTGCGCAGTCAGGACAAGCTGGCGCGGAGTTTCTCACCAAATCTGTACGCCCACCCTCAACCCTCAACCAAAAACCGTCAACCATTCGTGTACCCGCCTTTTTCCACCTTATTCCGCCTTTTTCCGCGAAAATAAAAAAAATTCTTTGTGCTGATCAAAAAGAGACAGTTCGATGTTCATTGCCCGTGCGGAAGCACTGCGATGTTTCCCAATCCACCGCTTCCCGTCGCTTGGGCCGCACAAAGAGTCGAACCAATTCAATCCACAACCTCCCAACCCGGAACTCGGAACTCGGAACCACCTTCCAACAAATGTCACCGACACCAAGCTTGACGCGCCGGGGCGGCTTGCTACGCTTCCCGGCTCGCTGGATGGCGAAAACCCATTATATTAGGGGATTGGACGACTTGATCTTAACGGAAAGGTTTGCTTGTGAACGTGACAATTGAAAATTTGGCCCCGTGCAAAAAATTGATGCGGGTGGAACTGGAATCCAAGGACGTCGAGGCGGCGTTTGAGGCGATGATCAAGGATTTCACCCGCCAGGCGGCCCTCCCGGGTTTCCGGCCGGGCAAGGCCCCCAAGGAAATGATCGCCAAGCGCTACGAAAAGGACATCCAGGACGAGGTCAAAAAGAAGCTCATCCCCGACGCCTACCGCAAGGCAATTGATGAGCAGAAGCTCGAGGTGGTCGGCTACCCGGACATCGAGGAAATCCAGTTCGGCCGCGGCCAGCCCCTGCAATTCGCCGCCACGGTCGAAACCGCGCCCGATTTTGAACTGCCCGAATACAAGGGCCTCCCGGTCAAGCGCGAGACCACCACCGTCACCGATGCCGACGTGGAGCGCGCCATAAATTTGCTGCGCGAGCGGCAGACTGATTTCAAAACCGCGGATCGTCCCGGCCAAACCGGCGATATCGCCGTGGTCAATTACACCGGCACCACCGACGGCAAGCCGCTCACGGAAATTGCCACGACCGCCAGAGGATTGACCGAGCAGAAAAACTTTTGGATCCCCTTGGAGCCGACCTCGTTCATCCCCGGTTTCGGCGACCAGCTCATCGGCGCCAAGGCGGGCGACAAACGCACTGTGAACGTGGATTTCCCCGCTGATTTCGTCACACCCCAGCTCGCGAACCTGAAGGGCGTTTACGAAGTCGAGGTCGTGGAGATCAAGGAAAAGGCGCTGCCGCCCCTGGACGAAGCTTTTGCGAAGACTTACGGGGCCGAGAGCCTCGAAAAATTGCGCGAAGGCGTCCGCGCCGACCTGGAAAACGAGTTGAATTACAAGAAGAACAGCAGCATCCGCAACCAGTTGATGCAACAGTTGCAGAGCCGGGTTTCATTCGAGTTGCCGGAATCTGTCGTCAAGCAGGAAACCCGTAATGTGGTTTTCAACATCGTCCAGGAAAACCAGAAGCGCGGCATCTCCAAGGAAGTCATCGAGGGCCAGAAGGACCAGATTTATTCCGCCGCCGAGGGCAGCGCCAAAATCCGCGTGAAGGGAAACTTCCTGCTGCAAAAAATTGCCGAGAAGGAAGACATCAAGGTATCGCAGGAAGAAGTGGCCCTGCGCATCCAGAATCTCGCGGCCATGTATCAGATCCCGCCGGAGCAATTCATCAAGGACTTGCAGAAGCGCAACGGCATCGAGGAATTCTACGACCAGGTCGCCGCCGACAAAACGCTGGATTTCCTCCAGAAAAACGCGCAGATCGAAGACGTCGCTCCGGAACCCGCGAAGGCAGGTTAAGGTTTGGTGTCCAGCCTTCAGGCTGTCCCTGGCTGAAGACACGCTAAAGCGTGGACACCGAACCGGTGAGGCAAAGCGGTCTATTGCGTCCGTCCGAACTTTTTTTCAAGTTCGCGGTAGTTCATTTCAATCAATGTGGGCCGGCCATGCGGGCAGGTGTAAGGCATGGCGCAGCGGCGCAGGTCCTCGACTAGGTTTTGCAGCTCAGGACCAGCCAGCGGGTCATTGGCCTTCACGGCATGACGGCAGACCGTCTTGGCGATGGTATGTTCGCCAAGCCGCAGGCTGTTTATCTCCTGACCCGCGGCCTTGAGTTCGTCCACCAATTCCAAAACGAACCGCCGTGCGTCCGGGACTTTCACAAACGGCGGCAATGCATCCAGCAAAAAAGTGCGCTCACCAAACTCGCTCAAGCCCACGCCCAACCGCGTTAGCATGGGCAATTGTTCGCGCAGAAAATGAGCGTCCCGCACCGACAGCTCAACAGTCTCGGGCAGCAGCAATCTCTGCGCCGCCGCCGAGCCTTGCTGCTCCAAACGGCTGAGCATCTGCTCGAATAAAATCCGCTCATGCGCCGCATGCTGGTCAAGCAGAACCAGTCCGCGATCAGATTCCAGCACGACATAAAGCCGGCCAATCACGCCGACCAGCCGCAAAGGCACGTGCAACAGGGGAACAGGGGCGGAAGTGGTTGAGGGTTGAGGGAGGGAAGCAATGGTTGAGAGTTGAGAGTTGAGAGTTGAGGGAGGGATGGGGACAAGTGGCGTCGAAGGGCGGACGGGCCACCCTGAAG
>JAQGPB010000420.1 GCA_028293265.1 Pedosphaera sp.
GTGGGCGGCATCAAGGAAAAAGTGCTGGCCGCGGCGCGTTTCGGCATCAAGCGTGTCATCCTGCCGGATCAGAACCGCACCGATTGGGAGGAAGTTCCGGCCGAGGTGCGCAAGAAAATGTCGGCGCATTTTGTGAAGCACATCTCGGAACTGGTGCCGCTGGCGTTAAGGCCGAAATAAAGGAAAGGGCAAATGTCCAAAGCCCAACGTTTAGCATCGGCGTTGATTTTTCTGCTCTTGGCTCTTTTTGCAATTGAGAGTTCGCCCGCGCAGGACAATCCCACCGGGCCGGAAGCCGGGCGCGAACTGGCGGCGCAGTTGCGGGCGATGCAGCCGACCGAGGACGTGAAATGGCGCGGGACTTTGAAAATCTCGGGCCGCGATCATAAAACCGCGTCGGTGCCGATCTTGTGCGAAACAACCCCGGGAGAACCCAATTGGTCGGTGATGTATCTGGCGGCTGCGACGCCCGCCGCCGGCGCGGAAAAGTTGACTGTCATTTTTTCCACCAATGCGCCCAATCAATATATCTATGCGCGGGCGGCTTCGCCGGATGCGCCGCTGGGCGAGCCAAAGATTTTGACCGGCGCGGAAGCGGACATTCCGCTGGCGGGTTCGGATTTTTGGCTGTCCGATCTGGGTTTTGAATTTTATCACTGGCCGGACCAGGTGCGGCTGCCGGGCCAAATGCGCCGGGGGCGTCCGTGCTATGTGCTGCAGAGCAACAATCCGCATCCCGCGCCGGATGGCTACTCGCGCGTGGTGACGTGGGTGGACCGGGAATCAGGCCAGCCGATAATTGCAGAAGCCTATGGGTCCAACAAAAAATTGCTGAAGGAATTTGAACTGGGCAGCGTGGCCAAGGTAAATGGCCGTTACCAGGTGAAGGACCTGAAAATGTTCGACCGGAAAACCGGCTCGCGAACTTACCTGGATTTCGATTTACAAAGCCAATAAGTCAGATCCATCCGTGGTTGGCTACTGCATCATTCCAGCTTAGTCGTGCTGGCATGGGCAGGTTGCCTGTGCTGCTGGCTCAAATTTGGACCCTACCTCAGCTCCGAAGTTGATTGACAATCGTCGCAAGATAGGGAACAATTTCCGACATCATGCCTCGCCGACGCTTTTTGGGCGGCTTCCACGGGCTTCGGTTTACGACAAAAGCGTCGTTGTTCTTTCAACCGTCACCTCACCGGTTCGCGCCGGTGGCAACTCTCTCGTGAAATGAAGCTTTCTCTATTCCGCTCAAAACGGGGCTGTGTCGCGTCGTTGAAAATTCTCGTGTTCACACTCGCCTGCCTCGCGCTCGGTTCCGGTCCCGCCCGGGCCCAGATGGTTGACCTTAACGGCAACGGCATCAGCGATGTTTGGGAATGGGTTTATGGCAGCTACGGCATTGATCCGACCCAGGATGCTGACGGAGATGGCTTTTCCAATCTTCAGGAAGCCATCGCGGGCACCAACCCGTTCGACTCCAATTCCTTCCCGCATGTGACCTTCACCATCACGGGCACAAACTTAAACGTAAGCATCGCCTGCGCGTTGGGGAAAGCTTATCAGTTGCAAAGCGTCGGGTCGGTGGGCGGGACCAACTGGGTGACTGAATCCAATGCAGTCGCGCGGACCGGGACCAATATCATCTTCACCGCGCCGATGTCCGGCGCCACGAAGTTTTACCGCATTGCGGTCGGGGATGTGGACACGGACGGCGACGGCGTGAATGATTGGGAAGAATATCAACTCGGCTTGGACCCGAACAACCCGCTCAGCAACGGCCAGCAGGATTCCACCGGCCAGGCGATGAACGATTATGCCTATGTCACCGGCAAACTGGCGCAGCAGAATCGCGTCACCATCACCGCCGCCGACGGGGTGACGACGCAGCCCGACTCGGGGCAGTCGCCGACCGACTTGGGTGCGTTTGTGGTGACTCGCGGCGGTTTCGCGCTGAACGCGATTGATATCAATCTTGGCCCGGCCTCGCCTGGTCCCGGCGTGGCGGCATTGGGCGTGGATTATCAACCCCCGCCTTCCTATGTGCATTTCCCGGTTGGGATGACATCGCTCCAGCTTCCGGTGCGGCCGCTGGCCAACACCAGCCTGGTGACGCCGGTCGTGGCCACGTTGAATGTGCTGCCCGGCACGGGATATACCGTCGGCAGCGCGAGCAATGCGAGCGTGGTCATTTATCCCTCGGCCACCGCGAACGGCACGGGGCTGCTCGGGCAGTATTACACCAACTCCAGCGCGACTTATACAAACAGCCTTAATTTCAGAGCCACCAATTTATTTTTGACGCGGATTGATCCCGCGGTTGATTTCATTTGGTCCACCAATCTGACGCCCAACTTGAGCAACGGCGCTTACACCGTGCGCTGGACGGGACAGGTGCGCCCGCAATATTCGGAAAACTACATCTTCGACACGGGCACGGACGATGGGGTGAAGCTCTGGGTCAACGACCAGTTGCTCATAGATAAATGGCAGAGCCAAGGATTGACCGATTGGACCAATACCATCTCGCTCCAGGCAGGCGTGCGTTACGATCTCAAAATGGAGTATCTCCAGGTTACCGGCTCGGCGCAGGCGCACCTGTATTGGTACAGTCCCAGCCAGTCGCGGCAGATCATACCCTCCACCTGTTTGTATGCGACCAACAGCGCGGGCGGTTCCAACGCCCCTGCCGCGATCACCAGTGCGCTTTACGCCGTTGCGTACTTGGGCGTGCCTTTCAGCTACAATGTGACCGGCGCAAATACACCGTTGGGCTACTCGGCAGGCGGGCTGCCGCCGGGGCTTGGTTTTAATCCGGCTACAGGTTTGATCAGCGGCGTGCCGAATCTGGCGGGCAGCTATCCCGTCATGCTTACCACCAGCAACGCCATCGGCGGGGGCGCGTCGGTGGTGAACATCCAGGTGATTGACAGCGGCAGTTCGGTGACGCGCGAAATCTGGACCAACATCGCGGGCATCAACATCTCCGACATTCCCACCAGCACCCCGGCCAGCCTCACCAATTTTCTCGGCACGTTCGAAGGCATCACGAATTACGGCGACAATTACGGCGAGCGGGTCCGCGGTTATTTCACCGCGCCGGTGACGGGCAATTATTACTTCTGGATCGCCGGCAGCGATTCCGCGCAACTGTGGATTTCCGACGATAACGATCCCGTAAACAAAGTCCTCCGCGCCTTCGTCACCCCCACGAACAATCCGCCGTTGCTGGAAAATGGCACCGGCCCGCGCCAATGGAACTGGCAGCCGAGCCAGCAGTCCCCCTGGCTCACGCTAACCGCCGGGCAGCAATATTATGTCGAGATTCTGCACAAGGCGGGCGTCGGCACGAATGACAATTGGGCCGTCGGCTGGCTGCAGGACCCGAGCGGCACCAATACCGCCCCGACCGGCGTCGTGCCCGGCTATGCGTTGTCGCGCTATTTTCCGCCGCTGCCCACGGCCATCCCGGGCACGCTCTACACCGCGAACATGCTGGCAATCGCGGGCGTGAACAGCACCGCCGTTGGCTCGGCCACGTTGCGCCTGAGCGCGGACGGTTCGCAGGCGGTGCTCAAGTACACGGTCAACGGCATTTCGGGCGGGCATGTGGACCATATTTATTCCGATCCGTATTTGAACGATCCCACGGTGCTGATGTACGACATCGCCGCCGCGCCCCAGCAGCCAGATGGCAGTTATATCTGGCAAATAAAGCCAACCGGCCCGCTCTCGGCGGCGGACATCCTTGAGATCATCGCCGAAAACAAGGCTTCGATTGTCATCCAAACTCCGGCCAATCCCGCCGGCGAAATCAGCGGCCATTTCACCCTGGCCAACGGGGCGCAGATTTTCACGCCGCCGCCCGCGCCGCCAGTGTGGGCCGATGATCACGCGGACTCAAATGCGGCCGTGCGTTTCCTGACCCAGGCAACTTTCGGCGCCAATTCCAATGACATCGCCCTGGTGCAATCGCTGGGTTATGATGGCTGGATCAGCAACCAGTTTTCCCTGCCGGTCACGCACCATTTGCCGCTCGTGCTGGCCAACTTCAGCGCTGATCCGAGCAATCCTTATCCGAGCACGCTCTGGTTCAACACCTGGTGGCAACAGTCGGTCACTGCTCCGGACCAATTGCGCCAGCGGGTGGCGTTTGCGCTGAGCGAGATCATGGTCATTTCCGAAAATGGCGTGCTGCAGGACAACGCCCGCGCGCTTTCCTCCTATTACGATACGCTGCTCGACAATTCGTTCGGCAATTACCGCGCGCTGCTTAAAGCCGTGACGCTCACGCCCGGGATGGGTCTCTATCTCAACATGCAGGGCAACGACCAGGGCAACATCATCACCGGCATCCATGCCAACGAAAATTTCGCGCGCGAAATCCAGCAACTGTTCTCCGTCGGCCTCAACCGCCTCTGGCCGGACGGCACGCTGGTTTTGAATTCCCAAGGCAATCTTTCGCCGACCTACAATCAAAATGTCATCATGGGTTTCGCGAGTGTTTTCACCGGCTGGACTTATTATCAGACGAACCAGGCCAATGGACGGCTGCCCACCGGATTTTTCCCCAGCGGCAATTACACCAATCCAATGGTGTGCGTTCCGACCCACCATGATCACGGCACCAAACTGCTGCTCGACAATGTGATGCTGCCCGCCGCACAGGGCCTCCAGACCAGCACGGCCAATGTGGCGTTTGACAATTACGCCTTGCAGGACCTCGAATCCGCGATGGATTCACTTTACAACCATCAAAACATCGGGCCGTTCATCTGCCGCCAGCTCATCCAGCGCCTCGTCACGAGCAATCCCAATCGCGATTATCTGTATCGTGTGGTGCAAAAGTTCAATGACAACGGCTCGGGCGTTCGCGGCGACATGCAGGCCGTCATCCGGGCGATCCTGCTTGATTACGAGGCGCGGGGGACAAATTTTCTTTCCGTTCCATCCTATGGCAAGCAGCGCGAACCGCTGGTGCGCATCACCGAAATCGCGCGCGCTTTCCCATCACCTACCGGCCTCAGCGGGACCTACGCCGAGAACGGCGACCGCCCGATCTCCATTACCAATGCGACCGCGCATCGGTTGAACAACGGCGATACCGTGGAGCTCACTTTCACCGACACGTCGGGAAATCCCTCGCCGGTTAATCAAGCTTACAGCGTCACGGTCACCGGTACTAACACCTTTACCGTCAATGCCCCCAACTTGCTGGCCGGCACTTATACGCAGGCCACCAATACCATCACTGTCACCGTCGGCGGCCATGGCCTGCTGGCGGGCAACGCGGCTTATCTGGCATTCCCCAGCGGTGGCGCGGTCAGCGGACTTTACTTGGTGGCGACGGCAAGCACCAATTCCAGTTCCATCTTTACGGTGAGCACGCCGGACGGGGCAACCCGCTCGGGGAGCTGCCTGTTGCCCAAAATTTCCGCGAGCGGCTTCGTTCAATCCGGCACGAACGTCACGGTCTATTGCTCCGGGCCGCATGGTCTGAGCACGAATGAAACGCTGTTCCTGAATTTCTCCACCACTTTCCCGACGGATGGCCAGTACCAGGTGGCGACTATTCCCGATGCCACGCATTTCACCATCCATACGACGAACTCAGTCAACCAGACCCAAAGCGGCTTCACCGCTTATCCGCTCGGCGCACCCGCGCTCACCCGTTCCGGCACGGTTGGCGTGCGGGAAAGCACCTGGAACATGGGTTACACCGACACGAGTTCGAGTTCGAGCCTGTCGCAATCGCCGCTGCGTTCGCCCACGGTGTTCAACTTCTTCTTCCCGAATTTTGAATTCCCGGGCGCGCTGGCGTCGGCGGGATTGACCACGCCGGAATTTCAACTCACCTCGGACACGAGCGTGGCGTTGCAGTTGAATTTTCTCCAGGGCGGCCTCCTCGGCAACACGGGAAACACGAACGGCCTGAGCAGCTTCAGCGGCGGCAATGGCGGAATTGTCCTGGATCTCGGCCAATGGATGACCACCAATTATACTTCAGCCACCGGCTTGCCCGGCCTGGTGGACAGTCTGGGCAGCAGGTTGCTCGCAGGGCAGTTGTCCCCCAACGCCCGCGCCGACATCATCAGCTATGTCGGCAACACAACCAATTTTGGCTACAGCACGCCGCCGACCCAGACCCAGATGCGCGACCGCGTCCGTGCCGTGGTGCATCTGCTCGTGACCTCGCCGGACTTCACCATCCAACAATAACTTTATGCACGACAAGCAATTCTCCGTCCTGACGCGGCGCGATTT
>JAQGPB010000473.1 GCA_028293265.1 Pedosphaera sp.
GGAAATATCCAATATCCAATATCCAACATCGAATCGGAGCAGCCCCTCTCCCCAGCACAATGGCTTCCCAAGCCCGCCACGATTTGGTTTCCCCAG
The DNA here is from genome assembly GCA_028293265.1 of Pedosphaera sp. The sequence goes on from JAQGPB010000473.1 coordinate 97, forward strand.
AAGAGACGAACGCTCCGCGTTTTGTGGTCCCCGCTCGTGCCTCGCAGGGCGAGGGAGAAGACTTCGAGTTCTGCACGGTTCAGAAGTTCAAAGCGCGAAGGTTGCATTCGGGAAAATCTCTCCACACTCCTGCGTCGTGCGGAGAGGGAGAAGAAATGGTGCGCGTTGGTCGCTTTGCTTTTCTGAGGGTCAATAAGAAGCGAGGCGCAAGCCCGCGGTTTGACATTCAAAACCGGCTTACTTTGCAGGTTGCGAATCAGGCATGATTGGCGATTAATTTTGAATGTTTCCCCATCCAGTTCGTCTACTGAGCATAACGCATGCAAGCAAACATTCAGCCACCGTTGCATCCCGCTGCGCGTTTCGCAATGCGCGCGGCGCACTTTTTTTTGCTGTTGCCCGTCTTGTGCCTTGCAGCTTCGTTTTCTCCTTTTGCCGAACCGGCGGTGCTGGATGTGCCCGCCAATTCCACGGAGAAGGAAATTCAGGGCGCCCTTGATCGTGTTGCCACTGGCGGGGAGGTTCACCTCGCAGCGGGCACCTTTCTCATTCACCAGCCTATTTTGCTTCAGGGCGAGCATCAGACTCTGCGCGGCAGCGGCCTTACGACCATTCTCAAGCTGGCCGATGGCGCCGATTGTCCCGTCGTCATTCTCGGCGCGCCGCTCAGCGTCCTCCCACGCTCGCCCGGGCACCTGCGCGTTGCGGACCTGCTCATTGACGGCAATCAGAGTCATCAGCCGCTGGAAACATGGAAATTCGCCCCCGACGGTTCGCAAATCAACAACAGCGGCGTCACCGCGTGGGATGTGACCGACGCCGTGGTCGAACGCGTCACCTGTCGTCAATGCCGTTCCGGCGGGCTCGTCAGCGCCCACGGCACCCGCCGTTTGACAGTGCGCGATTTCATTGCGTTTGAAAATCATTTCGACGGGCTCGCCTGCTACCAGACCGAGGACAGCCTGTTCACCGGCTTGTTTCTGCACGACAATCCTTCTGCCGGCATCTCGCTCGACCTGGCTTTCAACCACAACGTCATCAGCAATGCCATGCTGGTCGGAAACGATCTGGGCGTTTTCATGCGCGACTCGCATGGAAATAATTTTCAAGCCCTCGATGTCCGCCACAGCCGGAGCCACGGCATTTTCATGGCCCAGGCCGGCGGCCAGAAGGGTGGCGTCTGGCGGCTTATGCCGGGCACCCAATGCACGGGGAACATTTTCGCCGGCCTCATCATCTCCGACAGCGGCGGCAAGGCCTTCCTTGTGAACAACGATACCTGCACGAACAACTCCATCACCGGCGCGCGTTTTCAGGACAACTCCCAGGGCGGCCTTGTGCAAGCGGTTCCGAACCTCGTGAGTTTCCAAGTTTCGCCGTGATCGTCCTGCATGGCTGAAAACATGAGTTTTCAGCGCTCTCCGCATGGCAACAAATCGTGCCGCCCGCCAGCAATACGGCAGCCCCGTACAAGGCACGTTGTGTCCGCGAATCATTACGATGGGCTTGGGATTGGCGCGATTCACCTCCTCCGCCGGCCCTTCTCCTCCAAGGGAGCGAGGAGGGAAGGCTCGCGGGGACGCTCGCCCCACCCGGGCGGGAATATTCCACCATTTTGGTGATGGTTTTGAGCGGGATCGTAATGATTGGGGTGTGTCCGGGCGCATCTTTGCGGTGCCACCGCCAAGACGGAGCGCGGGTCTGCGACCCGCAGCAGCTTCGTAACGCCGGGCGCGTAAGAAACAGTCCCAAGCCTCCGGGTATGCGGATGTTGCTGCGGGTCACAGACCCGCGCTCCGCCGAAGGGCAGGTTGCTGCCAGTCTTGGAGATGGTGGTACGGCCAGGATGCGTCCGGTGTGTCCCAAACCGGGTATTTTTTGTGGCACTCGCGCCCCGGCGGGTTTATTTTGCGTCATGTTGTTGGCGACCGCAAGCAAGTCAAATCAGCTGCTCTTCCTGAGTTATATCGGGCACATCCGGCTCGACGAACTGGTGCGCAGAAGGGAAGAAATTAGAACCATGCTGGCTGACTTTTCGCCGGGATTCCGCGTGCTGGCGGATTTCACCTACATGGAGACCATGGACCGGGATTGCACCACTGAGCTTGGCCGGATGATGGAAGAGGTGGACCAGATCGGCGTGAGCATGGTGGTGCGGGTGATGCCTGATCCAAGCAAGGACGTGGGCATGAACATTCTGGCGCACTTTCATTACCGCCAGCCCCCGCAGGCGGTCACCTGCGAGACTTTCGCCGAAGCGGTCAGGGCATTGTCGCTCTGAAAAACGGGACGAACGATTCAACATTCTTGCAATGGAACCGCGCGCGTGATATTTTCGTGGCGACATTGGTTGCATGAACGCGATTACTGAGATCACACCGCATTCAAGAATGCAGCAGGCGGAATTTGCGCTTGCTGTCGCGGTTTGCGCCTGGTGCAAGCCAAAGCCCGGTGCGTTCACGCCCTCCTCGGACGTATTGTCCCACGGCATCTGCCCCCGGCACTTGCGCAACATGCGGTTGAAAATGCAACGCAAGCCCAAACAGGGAAGATAGGCTGTCTTGTCGTTCTGGCACTCACCAGAGGACGCCTTGAGTGAATTGCACGAGGAGATACATTTGGCATTGCAACCGATCCCGCCACTTTGCCCAATGCAGTTGAAGGACGAATTCCCGGAGTGCCCAATGGCTATTATACGGCGTGGGTGCTAAGGCATCTTCAAGGAAAAGGAATAAATGTTATACCCATGCATTGAACTAATATGAAAAAAGGATATCAATTACTTGTTACTCAAAAACTCGATAACCTCCTAAAACAGAGATATAGTCATCAGATTCTAATTGCTATACTTCTGTGGTTGATCGAGCGAATCAACAGAGATTTGAAGGACCAATTGAAAGACGCCAGCCTAGAAGTGGTGAAAGCTCAGTATGTGGGAGACGGTTATCCTTGTTTGGCAATCCATTATTTTAACAAGGTAAATCCGCAGGACGTTAGCCCGATAGTGGAAGCGGCTGTAGAACGATTGCTCGGTGAAAAAAGCGTCTTGGATTTAGTTGAGTTTATTGTGACAAGCAACATTGCCTGGAGTGATAAGCTGAGCCAAATTATGGATCACGATTAAATCGAAAAATATGTGCCGCAGAAAGTGGAGCCGTTCAACTTTCGCAGAAAGGACTCGATTTAGTTGGGAGTCATTTGGGCCAGTTTGACGAGTTCGCGCCGAATACCCAGATGATGCAGAATCTGCAAGACGCTTTTTCTGCCGGGCAAAAGGTGACAGGTGCCAACGCCAATTTCTATCTTCACGAAGCCTCGGAAGCCACTTTCATGGGAAATGGCCTCAGCTATGATGCCGCTCACGCTGCCGCCTTGGGCAAATACGGCGTGTCACCGTTTAGCTTGTACACCCCCGAAGTGTAAAACCGCTCAAAAGATGTGCGGAATGTGAACTTCCAATTTCCAACATTCAAGTAGAAAAGGAATCGCGCACCCTTTTGGCGGGTGTGCTAAAAACTGACCGTTTAATGACCCGTTAACCGGGTCTTAAATTCTTCGTTTCCGCTTCGTGAAGCGTGCTGAAAAAGTCTCGCAAAAGCTGGACGGCGGACGCGTGAATCAGGTGACGGCGCTTGCCGCCAGGCTTGATGTATGACGCGGGCAAGGTGCCATCTTTCATCCATCGGTAAACTGAGTCCCGATCCACTCCAAACTGCGCCGCAAACAATTTGGGGGAGAGGTATTCAACGGGCTTGCCCGGAGTGGCGGTAAACTCCCCGCCGCCTTTGGCGGTGATGACCATGGGCACAACAAAACAGGGTGCCAGCGGGGGGGCGCTTTGCACAGGTTGCTTTGGGGCGGCTGGTTTCATGCGGCGGCTTTGACAGGCTCGCTTCGGGGTGCTTGGCGGTTGTGTGTGTGTGAGGAATGACCAGGTGCCACGTTTCGCGCGCCAAGCGTGGCCGGTTCGATGTTGAACCGCTCTGCCGCTAGCTCTGCTTCATCGTCGGCAGGAATGGCCGGCGCGGGGGCTGGTTTGCGGCCAGGGCGCTTGTTCGCCAGTTGCGCACTGTAGGAGCGGTTCATGGCGGCGGCAGAGGGCGCGGCGTATTCCATGATGCCACGGTCCAAGTCTTCAAAGGTGACTTGCAGGCGTCCCTCGCGGTGGACAAGGAACTTGGCTTCATCTATGGCGTCCACCAGCGCGGGGAAGGGGAGCTTTGAACCAATCGCGTAACCGACAACCAAATCAATGCACTCGCGGCTTGCGCCGGGCAAGAGCTTGCGGGCAACGGCTTCAACATCCTTTTTCGATGCCCGCGCCGGGAGTTGCCAAAAGCGTTTGTTGCGTCCGCGAAACTGGTCAGAGTTCCAGGTGGTTTGCTTTTCCGCGCGGGCCATGCGGAGTTGAAATTGCGGCGTGGAAACCAAGCCGACAGGAACGCCCTGATTGTAAAGCGAAGTGTTGATCCAATCCACCAGTTCAGGCCGGGAATAAACCCGCTCGCTGGACGAAAACAAATGGTGCGCTTCATCAATCACCACCATCAGCCGGGAGCGTTGCAAAAGGTCTTCCACGCGGGTCTGAATTTCAGTTGAGGACCGCGCGTAGCTGGAACCGATGCCCAGCACTTTGGCCAGGGCGCGGAAAAGTCCCGTCTTGTGGGTGATGCCGCTAAGGCTGACAAAACGCGCCTGGCCCAAATGGAGATTGCACCATGCTTCCGTGGCGGTGGTTTTGCCGATGCGGGAATCCCCTTCGATCACCACCAGCTTGCCAGTCCAAAGGGCGAAGTCCAAAACTTCAAATACTTTCCGGCTGACTTCCGTTTCCACAAAGTCACGGCGCGTGGCTTCGTTATAACGGCGCTGGTATTCAAAGAGCGCGCCGATGATGTCTTGGAAATAAGGCAGGGACGATTCGGCAAAGGTGGGGAGGCTGGCGCGCCAGTCCGCAGCCGGCTCTTCCACGAAACGCTCTTCGACAATGATTTTTTCGAGCGAGGCCGCATCCTCGGTTTCGCCCGGCGCGGCGAAGTAGAGTTTGGGATTGATGCAAAGCTCGATGATGAAACCTTCCAGCCTGGCGAGCTTCTGGCGGCAGTCAGCAAGGAACTCTTCCACGGTTTTGCGCGCGGCGGGTTTTTCCCGTTCGCGCAACCAATGACCGCATCCCGTTTCGTCCAACTCCGCTTCAATGGTGGCGGTGGTTTTAACGTCGTAAATTTTGCCGGGCTTCATGCCGGCGCTGTGCATGGTGGCCGTGCCGATCCGGCTTGAAAACATTTGCAGGAAATCACGGCACAGGGTTTTCAATCCGCCCGGCTTGATGCTCATTGCCTGCAAAAAGAAAAGCAGGCTTCGCTTGTCCGGGTGTGCCAATAGCGCGGCCTTGGTGGTGACGGCGTTGCCACTGATGCCGCGCAACTCCGCGTATTCCGGGCTGGAGAGATACCGTTCCTGCGAGATGGGAGCGCCGGCGGGCGCGGTGCGCGTTTTGCTCATAGGGTTTCCGTGGTTTCAGACTGCTTTTTTTCCTGATGTTTGCGGCGGGCTTCGAGCATCAGCGCCGTGCCTTCATCGCCATCGCGCCCGGTGTCCATGATGCCGGCGGGCAATTGCAGCTTGGCGGCGCGGTTTTGAATCTTTCGCGTGCGGGTTTTGGCTTCCTGCAATTTGCAGGCGGCGGCGGACCTTTGCTGATGCATTTCCACGCCGAGTTCAATCGTCTTGCGGTCCGCAATGAGGCCGCGAAAGGCGAGCGGCCGCAACGGCTTCAAAATCTTGTAACGCGCCTTGGCGTGCGCCTGATGTTGCGCGATGCGTTCCATTTCCTGCGCCAGAATTTCGGGCGGGGCTTCCATCGCGGGCACTTCCTGAGTGCGGGCGATGGTGAAGGGGTTTTTGCGGACCATATCGGTGACGGTCAGAATTTCCGGCAATTCAGGATTGAACCAGGTGAGGACGGTTTGACCGACCATCCGGCCAGTGTCCGCATTGCGGTAGTTGAAAAGCTCTTTGTTGAGACGGATGGATATGCCGTTGCTGTTGACGCGCACAACGCGGCGCTGGTGAGCGAGCAAATAACGGCAATCACCAGAGAGCTTAATGGGCTGGACGGCCAGGTTCGCATATTTGTCAAAGGCGTCATTGGGCGAAAGTC
>JAQGPB010000496.1 GCA_028293265.1 Pedosphaera sp.
GCCGAGCGTGTCCATGAGACAGTAGCGCGCGGTTTGATAAGCTTCCTTGCTCTTGATGGCGTAGTCGGAAACGTAATCGGCGATTTCCACCAACAGCGGGTCCGGGTCGGGACGTAAATTGCTAACGACAATGCTCATTCGTTGGCTCATAGAACGGCAAGGATGCGATGAGGTCAAGCGACGACGAGGCAAACTCTGAAAAGCTGGGTGAAGTGTCTCTTTTTGACCAGCGCACAAAGAAATTTTTTTAATTTGGCGGAAAAAGGCGGAATAAGGTGGAAAAAGGCGGGTACGCGAATGGTTGAGGGTTGAGGGTGGGATAAGGGCTGATTTAGCGAGAAACTCCGCCCCATTTGATCCGAAGCGCGAGGCGGCATTAAGCGACGCCAAGCGACACAGGGAACGCAAGTGGTTGATGGGGAAGGGCCGCAAAAATGCGCGAGAGGCGCAAAAAGGGGAAATAGGGAGCCGACAGGGGGAAGTCGGGGAATGTGTCAGGGGAATGGTGGTCAGAGGAATGGGAGCGGAGTTGTTTCCCTGAAATACCTGCGATGGACGAATACGATTGGGCAAAGCGGATTTTCTCCGGCTGACAAATGGCCAGTTTTCGCGGGCACCGGATGGTGCCTTATGACGTGCTCCTCTCACGTTGCCCGTAGTATTAATCCACAAGAATTTTTTGTCCAGTTTATTCGGTTGGGTGCTGCCAATAAAGTGATTTGCGATCCGACGGGAGCAGGCGAAGGAAACTGACGGAAGACTTTAACCGCGAACTACGCGAAAAAGAACACACCGGCATTTCCCCTTCGTGTGGTTCGTCGTGGCGAGTCGTCAGGCCGCATGATCATACTGTGGGACATTCAATTTGGTGATTTGTGCAAGCCGCTCGACATCTGACGCGTCGTGGAAACCGTGGACTGGCAACCAGTGAAATATTCTGTCGGTCGGATATAGCAAAAAGCCTTCGGGAACCCTGTGCGCCCGAATTATTGTCCGCCAGAGCACATCAGTGGATGCGACCTCACTTCGTGAGATGAGGTGGCCGGTCGAAATCTCATAGGTTATAAGCATGTCCCGGTCCGGCTTTTGCGCATACATCTTGAGTACGGCGCGTCGTGTGAACAGCGGCATGGCCAGAAAAAAGGCGGCGAAAAGAAAAAATGGAAACGCAGATGTGAGGAAGTCCTGATGTCGTACAAGACCGACAATACCGATGAGCGTAAACATTACCGTAAAGCCGATGAAAATCCTGCGAAGCTTACGTCCCTGTTTTGAGTAGCGCATGTGCAACCGCTGGGCGAGAAGCATCTCTTTGGCACTCCAGCGGAACGAGACTACTATTGGCTTGTCCATGTGATGTAAGACTGGCCTAACAATTAATATGCAACCTGCTGTCCATGCATTGAAATATTTGTTGCCTCAAAGTCGGTGCTTGGAGGCTGACGCAGGGCTGTCTTTCCGTCCAGTAAGATTTTGGGGAGAATGGGCATCTTGGCGGAACCGGAGCCACAACCTCTTCGACGTTGGAAAATAATTTCTCACGGTTTCCCAGGGTAGGCTCTCTCTGAATCGAGCCACCGTTGCTTTGGGGCGCAACCTCGTTGAGGTTGGAAAAAGCCAGATTGGAAACGATGCAGCCTTTCACGTTTCAATTCCGACTGAAATACATATGCGTCTCTTGCCATCATGCTCATGTGTGAGCACGAGGGTCCAAGAAAGAGATGAATCGAATACGTAGATGTCCTCGGGCAAGGAGTCGAGGGACTTCAGTAGCGCATCCGATTGAAAACGAGCAACGGAATATGGTTCATATGGCCAAAGAGGGGCGCCAGGAATCCGGTCGCGGGAGTGATCATCAGCCATGACCAGAACTTCTGGATGCCGGACAACCTCGTGGCAAAATCTCTGGACGGTTATGCGCGAATGGGAGCGTAAACTATCCCAGAGATAGCCCTCATAATGAATGCCATCTGAGAACTGCCTGGGGCAGGCAACGTAACGCTGGTAGTGCTCGCGTGATGTATCAATGAATGCATCAAGGTATGCCTGCCGGAATAGCGCAGAATCTTCTGGCGACAGAATCTGCGGTTGAATTTCGTTTTGCACAGATATTTAGAGAATTACCTCAAAGGCTATCCGCGTTGATTCACGGACACAAATGGTCTTGCGACGGGGCCGGTGTAGTCGGCGGTGGGGCGGATGAGGCGGTTGTGGGCGCGTTGTTCGATGACGTGGGCGGACCAGCCGGTGATGCGGGAAATGACGAATAATGGGGTGAACATCGGGGTGGGGATGCCGCTGAAATGGTAGGCGGCGGCGCTGTAGAAATCGAGGTTGGGGAAGAGTTTCTTTTCGCGCATCATGACGGTTTCGATGCGTTCGAAGATGGAGTAGAGGCGCTGGTGGTCGGGGGTGAGGGCGAGTTTTTGGGCCCAGGCTTTGATGGCGGGGGAGCGGGGGTCGGAGGTCCGGTAAACGCGGTGGCCGAAGCCCATGATGAGTTCTTTTTTGGCGAGCATGGTCATGAGGCCAGCTTCGGCTTCGTCGGGAGTTTTGAATTTTTGGACGAGGGCCATGGCTGCTTCGTTGGCGCCGCCGTGGAGCGGGCCGCGCAGGGTGCCGATGCCGGTGGTGATGGCGGAATAGAAATCGGCAAGCGTGGAAGCGGTGATGCGGGTGGCGAAGGTGGAGGCGTTGAATTCGTGTTCGGCGTAGAGGATCAACGAGCAATCCAAGGCGCGGATGTGGAGGTCGTCGGCGGGTTTGCCTTGGAGGAGATGGAGGAAATGGGCGGCGATGGTGAGGTCGTCGGTTTGGGTTTCGATGCGCTGGCCGTGATTGGCGTATTGATGCCAATAGAGCAGCATGGAGGGAAAGCTGGCGAGCAGGCGGTTGGCAACTAGGTGCTGGTCGCGGCTGGGGCCTTCGGGTTCGAGGCAGCCGAGCACGGAGCAACCGGTGCGGAGGATGTCCATCGGGTGGGTGTCGGGCGGCAATTGTTCGAGGACGGTCTTCAGCGGTGCGGGGAGGCCGCGCAAGGAGATAAGGCGTTGGCGGTAGTTTTCCAATTCGGCGCGCGTGGGGAGTTTGTCGTAAAGCAGCAGGAAGGCGACTTCTTCGAAGGTGGAGCGTTCGGCGAGGTCGTTGATGGAGTAGCCGCGGTAGGTGAGGCCGAGGCCTTCCTTGCCGACGGTGCTGATGGAGGTTTCGCCGGCCACGATTCCGGCGAGGCCGGTGGGTTTTTTATCGGTGCTCATAATATTCTATTACACGGCCATGCTCCAACTTCATGTGGCGTCGAGGCTGCCAAAAAAACATGCTACAGCTAGTCTTTACGCCCGCCCTCACCCCGGCCCTCTCCCCCAGGAGAGGGAGAACCATTTGTCGCCGCGTGGAGGCAATTGCCGCCTCGGCTTTCTGCCACGTTCCTAGCTTTTACCGCTTTTAAAAAGCTCGTCCATTCTTTGCTCGTACGCATGGTAGTTGAGGAACTCATAGAGTTCGGCGCGGGTTTGCATTTGCGGGAGCAGGTCTTTTTGTGTGCCTTGGGCGCGGAGGGTGCGATAGACGTTCAACGCGGCGGCGCTCATGGCGCGAAATGCGGAGAGCGGATACAAGGCCAGGCTGACGCCGGCGGAGTGCAGTTCCTTGCGGGTGAACATGGGTGTCTTGCCGAATTCAGTGATGTTTGCCAGCACCGGGACGCGCACGGCTTTGACGAACTTTCGGTATTGCGAAAGATCGGAAAGGGCTTCGGCAAAAATCATGTCGGCCCCGGCGTCGCGATAGCGGCAGGCGCGTTCGATGCCGGCTTCCAAGCCTTCGCCGGCCACGGCATCGGTGCGCGCCATGATGACAAATTGCGGATCGGTTTTGCCTTTCACGGCGGATTTGATGCGGGCGACCATTTCCCTGGTGGTGACAAGCTGCTTGCCGGGACGG
>JAQGPB010000591.1 GCA_028293265.1 Pedosphaera sp.
GCGTCCAGTCGCCACGTAGGTCATCGCCAGCGCGGCGGAACCCATGATGCGGACTTTCCGGGTCCGGTCCACCAGTTGATTGAAATAGGGCAGGGTGGCTTTCAAACTCTTTCGTGTCTTGGCAAAACCAATCGCCACAATTGTCTCCCGCAAACTCCGCCGGTCGCTCACCCGGATGATCTTTCCATTCAATCGCGCCGGTTGCCCGCGCACTGCCGTCCATAATTCGTCGCAAAATGGATCATACACGACTCCCACGACCGTTTGGTGATCGTCCTCCGCCGTCGCTGGTTTCGGTTTTGGATTCCGTATCTGCAACGCAATCGAAACGCAGGCATGCGGGATGCCGTAAGTAAAGTTCACCGTGCCGTCAATCGGATCCACCACCCATCTCTGGCTCGATGCGGGATTTCCGGAAATGCCCTCCTCGCCCAACAGCGCGACTTCCGGGAACCCGGTTGCCAATATCTTCTCGATCAACTTCTGACAACGGACATCCAGTTCCAATTTGATATCATGCTGTGATTTGAAGTTGATTTTCTTTTCAGCGCGCAGGTTTTGGCGCATCAGCTTGCCCGCCGCCTGCGCCGCCTTGACCGCGCAGGCCAGCGCCCGTTTTTGTTCGGTGGGACTCATTGGTTCCTTTTACGGCAGTGAAGTTTCTGGCAGCACCTTGTATCTCAAACTGTAGGAAAACTGGTTGAAATAAATGTTTTTGCCATTGTGCTCCAGTTCACCGCGCTGAAAATCCACATCGTCCGAACGCATCGAGTCCTTGGGCGGGTTCAACGGCTGGCTGTGGTCGCTGTTGGCCGCCATGCGATACTGGTCGAGGCCGCCGAAATAAAAATCCCGGATTTCCATTTTTTCCGCCGATGTCAATGTGTTGATATAACGCATTGCATAGTTGCCCACGTACGGGTCCACCGGCATCCAGCCGTAAGGCGCGAGGTAAATTTCTGCCCAGTCGTGGTTGCTGACATATTTTGGAAAAAGGTCCCAGCCCGACTGCCAGCGCGCCGGCACGCCGTTGTAGCGGCAGAGGGTGATGAACAGCAATGCCTGCTGGCCGCAATCGCCGTAGCAGTTCGAGCGGCAATAATCACTGATGTTGCGGATCGTTGAATATTCCAGCGCGTAACTGTATTGCAGATTGTCGGAAAGCCAGTCGTAAATCTTCTTGGCCTTCAGCATCGGGTTGGTTTCGTTGCCCACGATCTTGGCCGAAAGCGCCTTGATTTCCGGCGTGAAAACCACGTGGGGCGCCTCGCCGGTAAATTTTTTTACTGCCTCGTCGTTGGTGCCATAGGGCTGGATTTTATCCGGTTGCAAATTGAAGTGGACGCCGCGAATCGTATATTCGTACTGGATGTTAAATTCCGTTTCCTTGCCGGCTACGGCGGGTTGCTCAAAATAAATGGAACGAATCGGACTGTCTTCGGCGTCAATCGCCTTGGGCTTCACCGAACTCGACACCAGCTTGAAATCGTACTGGAACGGATAACGTCGCGGGATGGGAACCCAGGCGCGCACCGTCTCGCCGACGGGAGCTGCATCGCTGTCGGCGGCCACGTCCATCGTAACGCGGAAAGTTTTTGGCAATACGTAAGGACTTTTTTCGGCTGCGGAAGCTTTCTTGATGGCCTTGACGATTTCAAGCCGCGTGCGTTCGCGTTCCCGATCGTTCATGGGTTCGACACGGCGCGCGTTCAATTCGGGATGGCGAAAATAGATGTTTCTCGGTTCCGAATTGAAGAACAAAGTTTTTCCGTCAATCTCCCGCTGGATGAACCAGCCGGATTTCACCCAGCCGTCAAACTCCGCAGGCATGAGGTCCTTGAGCGATGCTTTGATCTGGTTATACAAATCCTCGCGCGTTAATGGATAGTCCTGCCTGATACGTTCCAGGCGGTCGAGTTCAAATTCAAGTGTCTTCAGTTCAGCGGGCGAGGCTTGTCCGGCCTTGATTGACTTTTGAAGCAACGCCGCCGCTTCGTTGAAATGGCCGTTCTTTTCGAGTTGCGATGCGTTGTTCACAATGTATGGTTGCGCCAGCAAGCCGCCAGTCAGGCTGACGCTCAGCAGCCCCGCAAGCAAAAGTCTTTTCATATCAACCTTCCAGCGCGGCCAGAGCCGCCAGGACATGTTGTTTCTTTGCCTGCCAGTCGGCAAGGCGTTTTTCATGCTCGCGCAACACCTCCACCGGAACTTTTTGCGTGAAAGCCGGATTGCCCAGCTTCTGCTCCACCTTCGCAATTTCCGCGTCAATCTTCTCCAGTTCCTTCGTCAACCGCGCCTTTTCCGCCGCGACATCAATCAATCCCTCCAACGGCAGATACAGGTCGCCCAAGTCCGAATGCACCGTCGGCGTTCCTTTCTTGGGGACATAGTTCGCGTCCACTTCCAGCGTCTCGGCATTGAGCAAAATTTTCAACACCCCCACGTCGTGCGGCGGAATGTGGCCGGCCGGTTTCAAAACGAAAGTCACCTTTTTTCCAGATTGAATGTTCCCTTCGCGCCGCAAATTCCGGCCCTGCGTCACGAGTTCGTATTTCTTGTCCGCCATTTCCAGGTAGCAATTATCCAGCCCGTAATGCCCAAGAAAATCTTCGTCAAACGCCTTCGGCCATGGTGCATACATGATGCTCTGCCCGCCCTGATCGGATGGCATGTCCTCGGCGTAACCCATCCCATGCCAAAGCTCCTCCGTGATGAACGGCAGGAACGGATGAAACATTCGCAGCGTGTGCGACAACACGAAATCATGCACCGCCACCGTGTTGGCTTTTGCAGCCGTTACATCGTTGGAACGTTGCATCGTTGCATCGTTGTCACCTTGTAACGCTGCAATATTTTCACGTTGTAACACCGCTTTGCTCGCCTCGACATACCAATCGCAATACTCGCTCCAAAAAAACCGGTACAGCGTCTGCGTCGCCTCGCTGAACTTGTATTCCGCCAGCGACGCCGTCAGTTCCTTGATCGCAAGGTTCAGTTTCAGCAAAATCCATTTGTCGTCGCCGGTGAGCAGCCGGGGATTGATCTCAGCCTGAATTTCGAACTGCTCGGGCGGGGCGCCCTCGCCTGCAGGCGAGGCGCCTGCGCTCCCCTGCATCTGGCGAAACCGGCAGGCGTTCCAAAGCTTGTTGCAAAAATTGCGACCGAGCTCAACATGCTGTTCATCAAACAAAATGTCCTGCCCCAGCGGTGCCGACCGCATCACACCGAACCGCAGCGCATCCGCGCCAAATTTCTCAATCAAGTCCAGCGGGTCGGGCGAATTTCCCAGCGACTTCGACATCTTGCGCCCCTGCTTGTCGCGGATGATGCCGGTGAAATAAACATTGCGAAACGGCATCTCGCCCATGAACTCGTACCCCGCCATGATCATGCGCGCGACCCAGAAGAAAATGATGTCCGGGCCGGTAACAAGGTCCGTCGTCGGATAAAACTTCTTGAGCGTCGGCGTCTGCCCTGGCCAACCCATCGTCGCAAACGGCCAGAGCCATGAACTAAACCACGTGTCGAGGACGTCTGGATCTTGTTGGCCGCCGTGCTTCTCAAGAAGCTCTTCAATTTCCGGATGACCAGGCTGCACACCTATTCCAAAAAAGATTTGGCCACTTTTGTCGCCGGGACGCAGGACTTGAACAGCTATCTGACGATTCTGATCCTTACTAAGAAA
>JAQGPB010000626.1 GCA_028293265.1 Pedosphaera sp.
GAATGCGCCCGCCAGCCGGTCATCGCCAAGCACCTTCGCCGTTTGCGCGCGGACTTCCTCGTCCTTGTCGGCGAGCAGCGGGAGAATGGGATTGAGCGTTTCTTTGGCCGAACGCCCGAGCTGGCCCAGGCCCCAGATCGCGTGCAACCGCGCCAACTGATTGTTGTGCTTGAGCGCCACGCGCGTCAGCGCATCAATATATTTCCGGCCAACTTCCGGCACCGAGCCTGCCGACTGCGCGCGGTCCACCATCTCAAATTGCGCTTCCTGCCGCACCCGTTGATCGGCGTGGGCCAGCAAAGTTTCCAATTCTGCGGGTGACCGTTTTTCCATCCCCTCGGCAATGATTTTCTTCGTCTCCTGCACCAGCGTGCTCTTGTTCGACTCGGGATCATAGACCCGATAAATGCGGCCCAACGCCGATTGCGGCCAGCCGCGCACCCAATCGCTGACGAACAACTGCCCGTCCGGGCTGAAATCCGCGTCGGTGGAAAGAATGCCCCAAAAAAACTTGTTATGATCCACCACCTCGAAGCCCGCCCCCTTCTCCTTGACCGCAAAGGAATGGACGCCGCTGTTCACGCTCGCGCCGCGAAAATCGCACAGGAAAAAATGATCTTGGTAAGCCGCCGGAAAACCGGTCCCGGGATAATGCGTGAAGCCCGACGGCCCGTCCGCCAGATGCGCCACCGGCGGCACGATGTAGGCCGCCTGCTCGGGAAATTGCAGATGCCACAGTTTTTCGGAATTCCAAACCCCCGCCGCCGTGGTTTCGCTGAATTGATTGGCGATGCGCCAGCCGGTGTCGCCGTTCTCGACCACATACACGATGCGCGCGGCATCGCCGTGATCGCAATTATTGTCGCCGGTGAAAAGATTCCCATGATCGTCAAACGCCAGCTCCTGCGGATTCCGCAAACCATACGCAAAAACCTCCAGGTCCGAGCCATCCAGATTGCAGCGCAGCACCGCGCCCATGTCCGGATAATCCAACAGCTTGCCTTCCTTCGTCGTCACATGCAGCCCGCGGTCGCCGCTGCTGAAATAAAGTTTTCCATCCGGCCCGATGCGTAAGCCGTGCAGATCGTGCCCCGTGTAGCCGAAGTGGACGCCGTAACCAAAGCTCAACGAAGTGCGGACGTTCGCCTTCCCCGAATGATTCGTGTCCTGCAACATCCACAGATTGGGAATGTCCGTGTAATAAACCTTCCCCTTGTGCGCCAGCACGCCGGAGCCGATGCCGTCGAGAATCGAGTTGAAACCATTCGCAAAAACCTCCGCATGATCGGCGCGTCCCGTCCCCGCGCGGTCCTCAATCAACTGCACCACCTCCGAATCCTTCGTCATGAAAGAAAGGTCATCGCCCACATAACGCTTGATCATCGTCGCCCGGTCGCCCGTCGTGCGGCAGGCCAGGTCATCGTAATACATCTTCATGTGGTCGCGGATGTCAAACACGCTCGTCTTGTAGCGAAACGTCTCCGCGACAAATACCCGGCCCTTTTCATCGAAGCAAAACGACACCGGATTCATGAGCTGCGGTTCCGCGGCGAACAACTCCACCTTGAACCCCGGCGGCGCCTTGAACTGCTTGATCGCCGCCTCTGCGTCAATCGGCTTTGACGCATCCGCGTCGTTCGACTCCACAACATCCGCCGCGCGCACCGCAGACGAAAGCGCCAGTGCCAGCGGCAGCGTCAAAACGAACCCCGCGGCCCTACCCAAAGCCGGAAATAATTTAATAACAGGCATGATTGCAAATCATAAACCCACATCATGGGGAATCAAGAAAACTAAACTTGGGGCTTAAGGTAATTGAATCCAAATGCCGGGGTACAGTCCGGCGTGCCAACTGGAACCGGGTGCAATTTGACACTGCATCCAATTTTGGATCTTGGGGCGTCCCAATCCAGGTTGCCGCGTGCGGTTTCCAAGGCCATGAGATCGGCCATTCCCGGCTGGGTTGAACTTGTGTGCTTGGTCGGCAGAGGAACCAACCTGCCTCCCACTGCAGATACGGTGCCAAGTTGCAACCCGCGACGGGCGCAACTTGGCGGTACCACCACGGAGCGCGGCGTTCGCGCCGCTTCTGCGGGTGGAAGGTGGGACGGGAAAGGGGCTTGCGCGCAAATTTTGACAGATTTGGTGAGAAACTCCGCGCCGAAATGGTTGAGGGTTGAGAGTGGGACAAGGGCTGATTTAGCGAGAAACTCCGCCCCGATGTGGTTGAGGGTTGAGCGTTGAGGGTTGAGGGGCCGGGCGACGGGCGGGTCGCCCGCGCTACATTGCCAATCTCCCGGCCCATACCCCGACATACTCTATTTTGAGCATTCATGGAGCCAGCTTACCAGAGGGGATCTTGGAAAATGAAACCTACGGTAGGTTTGACACGTTTATTTATTTGGATGAATCTTTGTGAAAAAAAGGCGGTTGCGGGCAATGTCCATGCGGGTTTGCTGCTTTCAGAAAAACACGACTTTTTTGGGGTGTGAAAAAATCTTTTTTCCCTACACGGAAAAAGGGTCGTTTTTCTGCAACGGGGCAGGAGGCTTTTTAACCACGGATGGACCCGGGTTCGGCAGGCGAATGACGGAGTGCGGGTCGTGGTGGTACCGGCGAAATGCGCCTCCCGCGACGCGTCGAGTCACTCCGCGCTTTACACAATCACCATCTTGTGTTACTCATTCCACTGCATATCAGAAAACAGCGGCCTGCGCTTGTGCCGTGACTCCTCAATCCCATAGGCGAATTTCGAGCCGGAGCATTCCGAGACCGTCATCTCGACCCTGCCTGACAGCACCGCGCGCCGTCGCTGCGGCGTTCACGCTGGTCGAACTGCTGATTGTCATCGCGATCATTGCCATCCTCGCCGGCCTGCTGCTCCCAGCCTTGGCGCGCTCCAAGTC
>JAQGPB010000651.1 GCA_028293265.1 Pedosphaera sp.
GCCACGTATTGGTTGCGCGGGCTATGACGGCTGCTGCCGCTCCCGTGTGCGAACAATGCCACGCCCTTTGCATCGGCCGGGATGACGAGTTCTCCTTCCAGCCGGATCGAGTCCGTCGGGATCAGAACTTCAAGCACCCGTGGTTTGACTTGTTCCGTTGGCATGGTTCAATGAAAGTCGCTGATAGGAATGTTCAAATTATCAAAGCTGCTAACCAAGCTGGATCACTCTCCTGAGCTTATTATAGGACATTTTGTGAGTTCGCACAAGGCGTGGTGTTCTGTATGGAATTCCGCGTTTGCCCCGCTCTTTCTGCGGCTTGCCTCGCGCGGTGCCTTCGCATACTTATAGCTGCGGGCCGAGCCTGGTCCGAATATGAAACCGATCACGTCCTTGAACGAAAGCGAGTTGGAGGAAATTTTCAGCCGCTCATCCGGTCCCGGCGGCCAGAATGTAAACAAGGTCTCCACCCGCGTGACGTTGCGTCATCTGCCGACGAACATCAGCGTCACGGTGCAGGATTCGCGGTCGCAGGCGATGAACCGCCAGCTTGCCCGCGAACGTTTGCTGGCCGCGCTCCAACAACGCGAGCGCCAGGCCGTCGCTTCCGCCCGGCACAAGCGCGAACAGCTCCGCCGTCAGACCGCCAAGCGCCCCCGCGCCGCCAAGGAACGGATGCTCGCCGGCAAACATCATCGCGCAGCGATCAAGAAGGAACGGCGGTTTAAGGATGATTAGACTTGGCCAGCGGGCTGCAACTGATAACGGACGACTGACAACTGACCTCAATGCTGAAGTTTTTGCTTCAGTTCATCAATTTGCTTTTGGATGACTTCGGGAAAGGGTGAAACTTCGA
Organism: Pedosphaera sp.; assembly: GCA_028293265.1. Next base: position 857 of record JAQGPB010000651.1, read on the forward strand.
CCTCGACTTCTTTGTAAGAGATTGCTTCCGCGAGATTCCCCTGCTCTTCCTCGAGATGGGCGAGGTTCGCGATGATCTGGTCGAACAGGTCCAAGTCCGGCTCCCTGCCGGCATCATCCTGTTCGTACCAGCGGCGGAGCGCCAATTCCCAGAGATTGCGCGCGAGCGTTGGGTCGTGACGGTTCTCGTTATAAAGCTTCCCAAGCTCAAACAAAATTTCGTAACTGGACGGATTGGCCCGCAAACCTTCGCGCAGAAAATCCTCGGCCTCATTCGCCTTGTTGAGATGGAGCCGCAACCAGTAGGCGGCAACAGTGTAAGTATCAATTCGTTGCGGGTCCAATTCGGCGGAGAGGCGCAGCCAGGGCAGGATTTCGCGGGCCTCGCCCGGCTTGTCGAGGTGGGAATGTTTGGAGGAATAAAAATGCCGTCCGAAACGGTCTATCCAGTCTTTTGACTGGCCGAGAAAGTCCATGGATTTTTCGTGCTCATGTTCGTCGTGATGGTCGTGGTCCTCGTCGGGCGCCTCGGTCAGGTGCTTGGTGTCGGCGGCCTGCTGCTGGTAGGACTGTTCGAAAATCGAGGGATAATAACCGCTGTGGAAATAGACATCCGCCTTGGTAAAAAAATGATTTGCGAACAGGTGGCGGGCGTCGCCCAGCACGACCTTCAACAGATCGTCCGATTGCCCGCGCTTGCCCAGGGTGATTGAGCGCGGCTGCAGCATCGTGCAAAGGCTGAAGCAGAACACCATGAGAAACGTGAGCAGGATCGCGGGTGATGGCATGGCGGATTACAGGTTCAGGGCCTTGCGCCGGAAAGCGACCCAGGTGGCCAGGAGAAAAAACGCGGTGTATGCCGCCGCATAAAGCGAGGCCAGCGCCATATACACCCATTCCACGAGGCCAATTTTGAACACGAGGAAGTCTTGCAAATCGAAAAATTCCAGATGCGGAATGATAAAATAAAGCGCATACATGACGGACCGCACCGGCTCGGCCTGATGAATGGCGACACGTCCGAGATGTTGGCCGAGAAATAATATTCCCAAAACGATGACGATGCAGATTGTGGCATTGGAGGAGGGAGCGGCAAAGATAATGGAGCCGAACAGAACCATGGCGACGACCACCGCCAAAAACATCCAATGCATCCAGAGCGCCTGGAAGTAATTGAGCAGCCGCCAGTCATGTTCATGAGAGGCGCTGATGACTCCAAGAAACACATAAAAAACAACGAGTGCCAATCCGGAGGCCAGCCAGCAGCCCAAAAACTTGCCCACGATGACATGCGCGCGAGTCACGGGCTTGGCCAGCAAGGGAAAGATGGTCCGGTTCTCCCGTTCGGCGGGAATCTGGCGCGCGGCCGTGCCCACCGCCACGACGAGGGCCGAAACCCAGATGAGCCGGAGGCAGATTTCCTTCAAATAACCGGTGATGCGATCATCGTTGAACAGGTTGGCCGAAGCCATCGTCAACGTGATCAACGCGGTGAGAATGAACAGGACGTAAAAATCCTTGCGGCGGTATAGTTCCTTGATGACGACGTTGGCGAGGGCGAAGATTGCGTTCATGCCGGGACAGCGGGAGAAAATCCCACAATGCGCAGAAAGATCTGCTCGAGATTGGATTGGTATTCCGTCATCAAATCGTTGACACGCCCTTCGACCTTCAGCTTGCCCTGATGAAGGATTGCGACGCGATCACAAACTGTTTCGACTTCGCCCAACTCATGCGATGAAAAAAGCACGGTCTTTCCCTCGTTCTTCAGGCGCTGGATGATTTCGCGCACCTTCATGCGGCCAATCGGGTCCAGACCGCTGGTGGGTTCGTCGAGAATGAGCAGATCGGGATTGTTGATGAGCGCCTGCGCCAGGCCGACGCGCTGTTGCATGCCCTTGGAATAGCCTTTGATGGGACGTTTGCGGGCGTGATCGAGTTCGACCAGCTTGAGCAGTTCATTGATGCGGAGTTCGGTTTCGCCGCGCGCCAGGCCGAAAATGCGTGCGTAAAAGCGCAACAATTCCTCAGCCGTGAGGAACTTGTAGTAATAAGTCAGCTCGGGCAGATAACCGATGCGTTGCCGGGCGATGGGCTGGCGCACATCCACGCCGAAGAGGCGCGCCGCCCCGCTGGTGGCATTCACAAAGCCAAGCAGCACGTTCATGGTGGTGGTCTTGCCCGCGCCGTTGGGGCCAAGAAAGCCGAACACCTCGCCCTGAAGGACATTCAGGTTCAAACCGTCCACGGCGAGTTTGGCGGACTGGCCGATGGCACGGCTGCGGTATTCCACGCGCAGATTTTCAATTTCCACGATGGGTTTCATGCTGGATCAAACATATTCGCTGCCGACCAGTCTATTTCGGACTCGATTTGAAACAACCTTATTTTGCCAATGCCGTCCATCGGTCGCCGGGGCACCCGATGCACCAGGCCAGCAAAAAAGGCCTTGGAACGAATTCCAAAGCCTTTTTAAGACCAAACGAACCACCGGGCGGTTATTAATTCAGGACGTGGGCGTTGGTGCCGGTAGGCTGAATATTGCAGCTCGGGGCGGTGCCCAGGGGCTGAATGACGTAGCTGCTGGAGAAGGCGTTGCCGGAATCCAAGGGGCAAACCGGGAGACTGCCGTTGCTGCCACGACCCATGTAGGGCTGGATGTCACCGCTCAACGGGGTGGCGGTGGAGGCGGACTTGTTTTCCAAAGCCCATTGCTGCTTCGCGCCGTCAACCTGACGGAGGTTGTTGATGCAGGCGTTCATCTGCGCCGTATTGCGGGCATGCACGAAGTTGGGGATCGCGATGGCGGCCAGGAGGCCGATGATGGCGACAACAATCATGATTTCGATGAGGGTGAATCCTTTTTTGCTGGTTTGTTTGAGTTTCATAATCTGTTAACGGTTGTATGCTTTCTGTCTACAGTCTGAACATGGCCACCGGCGGGTTTATATTAGTACGACTGTTTGTTCGTTGATTGCCGGTTGCCGACTGCGGTTGGCTTTTAGCAAACACAGTGCCAACCTGCGTTACGTTTTTGTAGGCATTATAACACCCATCCATATTTGGTAATGAACGAAAATTAATCTGTATGAATGATTTTCTGCGACTTTCGGGCCAATCTGCGGAAACAACGTGTCTCCAGCCGCAAGTCACTGTCCCAAAATTGGACTGTCACCATCTACGTACTCGCTTGTCGGCGGCGGTTTGGACTGGTTAAGGTTGTCGGCATGGTGATTGCACGAAATGCACGCGTTTATGTGGCCGGCCATCGCGGGTTGGTTGGCAGCGCCCTCTGGCGGAAGCTTGGCGGGCACGGATTTACAAACCTGATCGGGCGCACGCGCGCTGAACTGAACCTGCTCGACGCCGAGGCCGTCAGGAATTTTTATCGCACTGAAAAGCCGGAATACGTCTTCATGGCCGCGGCGAAGGTCGGCGGCATCCTCGCCAACAGCGAGCAACCCGTCCCTTTTCTCTACGAGAATCTCCTTATTCAAAACAATCTCCTCCACGGCGCGTACGAACATGGCGTTCGCAAAATGCTCTTTCTCGGCAGCACGTGCATCTATCCCAAACTCGCGCCCCAGCCGCTCAAAGAGGAGTATCTGCTTTCCGGTCCGCTCGAACCGACCAACCAATGGTATGCCCTCGCCAAGATTGCCGGCATCAAGCTTTGCGAAGCCCTGCGCCAGCAATATGGCTGCGATTTCATCTCCGCCCTGCCGACCAATCTTTACGGCCCGAACGACAACTATGATCTTCAAACCTCCCATGTCCTGCCCGCGTTGATCCGGAAATTTCACGAAGCCAAGGTCGCGCGTTCCGGCAGCGTCACCTGTTGGGGCACGGGCTCGCCTTTGCGCGAATTCCTGCACGCCGATGATCTTGCCGAAGCCTGCCTCTTCCTCATGGAGCATTACAGCGACCCGAAGATCATCAACGTCGGTTTTGGCAGCGATATTTCCATCCGCGAACTCGCCGGACTGATCAAGAAAATCACCGGCTTCGAGGGCGAACTGTTGTGGGACAAATCCAAACCCGACGGCACCCCGCGCAAGCTCACCGACAGTTCCCGCATTTTTGCCCTCGGCTGGAAGCCCAAGATTGACCTCGCCACCGGCATCCGCATGGCGTACGAGGATTTTTTAAAGCATTGCAACTGACGCAGGTCAAAGCTTAGCGGTCCGGCCAGCCAGCCGCGTTGGAACCGGATTCCCTGGATATTTCCGATTTGGCCATCTTCCCAAATCGTTCGATGTACATGTGGTACGAGAGATAGCACATCTCTTCACATTCAAGGTTCATCATCGCCATTTGTGGTTCGGCGTTGACCGCCTCATAATATGCTTTTCCGGCGGCAACGATAAAACCACGGGCGTAGAGAAACCCGTCATCCGAGCCGTCGGTGTGCGCCTGGATTTCAGCGCGGTCTATTTCGTAGAGTTTGCGCTCCAATATCCGGTCGAACTCAAGCAATTCATTTTGATCCAGCATGGCAAGCGCCTCGCTCAAAGCCGCCAGCATGTCGTCAATGGAACCGCACAATTCCTCGGCTGCCTCCTCGGAGAGGTCCCCGGAGGCGAGTTGTTTCCGCTCCGCAATCATATCCCCGGCAACCTCCCACGCCTGCTCGATCATCAACCAAAAACGTTTTTCATTCATAATACAACTTATTAATAAATTTATTGGCGGAAGCTTTCACGGTGCCACCGCATCATTCTACTGCCGCAATCTGGATGGTGTGTGTCACCGGCAAAAAGGCGGTTTTTACCGCGGCCACCAAGGGCGCCCGTTCTTTTTCGGCGCGAGCGACGGTTCCGGCCATGTCCGCCTT
>JAQGPB010000016.1 GCA_028293265.1 Pedosphaera sp.
TCACCTCGGGCCTCATTACCGGCCGTCTCCTGGGCTGGTATAGTTGGCAGACCACGTTGATACTGGAGGGAATCCTTCCTTTCCTCTGGTTGCCCGTCTGGTGGTACTACATCAGCGATCACCCCCGCGAAGCAAAATGGATCTCGCCGGAAGAGCGAGAGTTTCTCGAAACCACCTTGAAACGCGAGGTGGCTCAATTGGAACCAACAACAAAAATTCCCTTGTGGCAGCGATTTTGTCGCTGGGAAATTTTGGTGATGATCGTGATTTATTTCCTGCATAACTGCCAGGCTTACGGCTGCATGACTTTCTTCACCGACGGTTTGAAGGCGAAACATTTCACTCCGTTGGGATACGGCATTCTGTTCGCCGTGCCATACGCCGTGACCGCAGTCATCATGGTGATCATCTCACGGCATTCGGATAAAACGCAGGAACGCCGCGGACATGTGGCGTTCGTGTATGCGCTGAGCGGCGTGAGTTTGATTGCCAGTGTGCTGCTGCAAAACCATTTCTGGGTTTCGTACGCCCTGATGTGCCTTGCGATACCGGGACCATTCGCCGCCATCGCCCCGTTCTGGGCCATCCCCAGCGAAACCCTGCCGCGAAATGTCCTTGGCCTCGTCATCGGCTTGGTGAACGGCATCGGCAACGTCGGCGGCTACGTGGGACCATCCATCACTGGCTGGCTGAAAGACCTGACGCACGGCATCACCATCCCTTTCAGCGCCCTCGGCGCAGGAATGTTGCTCGCCGCCGCCCTTTGCTTCTTGCTGCCCAAAAGCGTCCGCCATGCGGCAACTTCTCCCGTGTTGCTCCCCGCCGAAGACTCAGCAACATCTTGACATCGCCTTTCACGGAGCGCTCCCGGCGTAGCGCACACTTTCCAGCCGCCAGTGGCAGATACGGTGTTCAATTACACCCGATTTAGCATCCTGACGTCGTTTCAGATTGACAAAACCCTTCTTCCCCGTTATAAAAATTTCACAATCTGAACCTGGCCGCAGCCGTCCGCCTGTTGTTTGAGGATTAAACTCCATGGGCAAGTTACTCCGAAATTCTTGCATCTATGACACGACCAGGCTTGGTTTTCTTCGCAGCAGCACTCTGGTTTTCCCTGTCCATCTCCGCCCAGGTTCCGCAAATCATCAATTATCAAGGGCGCGTGCTGGTCGGCACAAACAAGTTTAATGGCTCCGGGCAGTTCAAGTTCGCGCTGGTCAGCGGCGATGGCTCGCTCACCTTCTGGAGCAATGACGGCACCAGCAGCTCTGGTCAAGAACCGTCCTCCGCAATAACTGCTGCCGTCAGCAACGGATATTTTTCCTTGCTGCTCGGCGACAATTCCCTCGCCAACATGACGCCAGTTCCGCCATCCGTTTTCACGAACAGCGACATCCGCCTCCGAATCTGGTTCAACGACGGCACCAATGGTTCCCATTGGTTGATGCCAGACCAACAACTCGCCGCCACCGGTTACGCCATGTTGGCCGCCAACGTGCCCGATGGCGCCATCAGCGCCACGAAACTTGCGCCCGCCTCCATCGGCACGGCGCAGATGGCGCCCGGTGCCGCTGCGGGGAACTTGCTCGCCGGCGGACAAAGCGCCGTCGCCAGCGGCGGCGTGATTCTCTCCACCAATGCCACCGCGACCAGCCTGCTCAATGCCGGTTATGTCGCATTGGGCAAAACTTCCTTCGGCGAACATTGGGAACCGCAGGCGAACAACAACGCGCCAGTCGGCCGTTCAGGTCACACAGCCGTTTGGACCGGCAGCGAAATGATTGCCTGGGCGGGCGTCAGCGCCACCGGCTATTTGAACGACGGTGGACGCTACAATCCCGCAGCCAACGCGTGGATCGCGCTGCCGACGAATGGCGCGCCATTGCCAAGGCAGTATCACTCTGCAATCTGGAGCGGAAATGAAATGATCATCTGGGGCGGTTTCAATAACGGCCCCTATTTGAACGACGGCGCATGTTATAATCCCGCCTCAAATGTCTGGACCGCAATCCCCACCATCGGCGCTCCTGCTCCACGAGACGCGCACACCGCAGTCTGGACGGGCAGCGAAATGATCATCTGGGGCGGCTATGCGGACATCGGCGGTTATTTCAATGACGGCGCGCGATACAATCCCTCATCCAATTCCTGGACGGCAATGACCACCAATTGTCCATTGACACCGCGCTTGTTCCACACTGCCGTGTGGACCGGCAGCGAAATGATCATCTGGGGTGGCTACGGCGGCGGTTACCTCAACGATGGCGCGCGTTACAATCCGCAGACCGACGCCTGGACCCGCCTATCCAATTGCCCGCTCGCTCCTCGTTATCTGTACACCACCATTTGGACTGGGACGCAAATGATTGTCTGGGGCGGCTATGGTGCGGCCGGTTACCTGAACGACGGAGCCAGTTACAATCCGTCCTCGGACACCTGGACCGTGCTCCCCTCAAATGGCGCCCCCATCGGCCGCTCCCAGCACACAGCAGTTTGGACCGGCGCTGAAATGGTCGTTTGGGGCGGCTATAATGCCGGTTATCTGCAGGACGGCGCACGCTATGATCCTGCCAACAATGCCTGGCAGACCATGTCCAGCCTCAGCGCCCCCGCCGCGCGGCAACTGCACACCGCCATCTGGACCGGCTCCGCCATGTTCATCTGGGGCGGAACCGGCGGCGGAAATTATTTCAACGACCTCAACTGCTATTCGCCACCCAAAACCATGTATCTTTATTCACGGCCTTAGCGGACGCCTGCGGCTCAGCTCCCTGCAATAGAAGGTTTTCACCCTAGTTGTGGTATCCTCTGATCGGAATACTTTAGTTGGGTATCTGGTTTGTTGCCGTGAAAAAAATTACCATTCTTTTGGCCGATGACCACTTGGTAGTCCGACAAGGCTTGCGCGCCTTGTTGGCCACCGAGCCGGATTTCGAGGTCATCGGCGAAGCCGAAACCGGCCGTCAAGCGGTCGAATTGACCGGACAACTTCATCCCAACATCGTCCTCATGGACATCGTGATGCCTTCGCTTAACGGCCTCGAAGCCACGCGCCAGATTTCCAAGCAATTCCCCGAATCCAAGGTGCTCATTCTCTCCTCCTACGACGAGGACGAATACGTCCAGCGCTTCAACGAAGTTGGCGCGCGCGGCTACCTTGTCAAGCAAGCTGCGGCGGATGACTTGCTGAGAGCCATTCGCGAAGTGCAAAAAGGAAAGAAAGCTTTCAGCCCGTCCATCGCCAGCCGTTATCAGGAATCGAACCGCCTGTCGTCCGAACACCCGCCCGGTGCGGCGATGCTGGGCGACCATCTCACTCCGCGCGAGGCCGAGGCATTGCAATTGATCGCCGAAGGCATGACCAACAAGCAAATTGCCGCCGAACTCGGCATCAGCGCCAAGACCGTCGAAAAACATCGCCAGCAGGTCATGAACAAATTGCGGATTCACGATGTCGCCGGGCTTACCCGCTATGCCCTCTCCAAAGGCATCATCAAGGGCAGCACCCAGCTCAGCTTAGATTGACCCCCCGGGCGGTTCGCGCAAATCCTCGGCCGATTGCCGCAACATTTCACACACCTCCTCGTCCGTCACCGCCGGATAATGCCGGTAATAAAGCCCCACGGCATATTGCGGTTCCTGATTTTCAAGGCAGACAATCTGCTCAACCTCGGTTTCCAGCTCCGCGCACAAATCCGGCGCCGCCACCGGCAGCCCCAAAATAATTCCCGACGGCTCCAGTTGCCGCAGCGCCACAATCGCCGCGCGCAACGTCACGCTCGAAGCGCGTCCATCATCAGTCAAAATCACAATCCTCCCGGCCACCTCCACGGGCGGACGATCTTCGCGGCAGATCTTTTCACGCCGCTCCAATTCACGCCCTTCGGTCATGGCCGCCTTGTTGAGCGTCCCTTCGGAAACATCGTTCTGACGCATCACCTGTTCATTCACCACCAGCACCCCGCCGGGAGTGACCGCGCCCATTGCCAGTTCCTCGTGTCCGGGAATGCCGAGCGGACGCACCAGGAACACATCCAGCGGAGCGCGCAATTCACGCGCCACTTCCGCGGCCACCGGCGTGCCCCCGCGCGAGAGCGCCAGCACCAGCACATCGGGACGGCGCGCCAGATACTCCAAACGGCCGGTCAGCACCTGGCCGGCTTCGGTCCGATCCTGGAACAGGTTGGCCATGATGGGGCGGGCCTTTTATTTCATCACTTCACGCGCTCACGCACGATGACGAAATCGTGGTCGAACAATCTTCCGGCGCGGTCGTATGTAAAACGAAACCGCGCCGGCCCAACGTCCCACTTCCAATCGTACGGCGTCCTGATCCGGTAATAACTCGTCACCGGGCCGTAATAATAATCACCCCAGAAATAAGGAGAACCCGGGCCATACCAGCCCGGACCATACCAGCCAGGGCTATAATATGGATACGTGGGAAAGACCGTGGTTTCACCCGACACGGGAACGGGCGGCAGCAACATGCGCGCATAACTGTGCGGCGCCACCACCCGGCCCCGGATGGGATGGCTTTCGCCCCTTGGATCCACGAGATAACTCCGGTCACCGAGCAACGTGATCCGGTCATCCGTCGGGTTCATGATCGTCACACCCAGGCGATCCTTATGCCGGACAAACCGGTATTCCAGCGGATCGTAAGCCACCGCCACCGGCACGTCGGCGACATGCCGCGCCAGGCTCGCCGGCTCCGTGATTTGATAATCGTAAGTCGCGCATCCAGTGACCAGCACCACCGCCGACAGCACGAACACCAGCAAAAAGTTAGGCTTCATAATCAAATTCGAACGTGTGAAAACAACCCTAATATATCTCTAGTTCTGCCCGCCCCGGACACAATGGGGTGTTCGCGAACCCAACCTTGGGCTGGGAACCCGATTCCTCCAATGCCACGAGCCTCCCATAGAAAAAGCTACGGTTTCAAAACCCCGCAAAGCAGGGTTTCACCTGATTGACCGCGTTGGATCAAATTTGGACGATGCATACAATCAAGAAGCCTGACTGATTCACGGCCAGGACGCGTGCCAGCACAGCGCCGGGCCAACAACACGAAAGAGCAATATTATGCCAAGAGGCGCCAGTCCAAAACGCGAACGGGAATACAAGCAACTGGAAAACAAATTTGAAAAGTCCGGCCGCTACAAAGGCCGGGCAAAAGAAGTCGCCGCCCGCATCGTCAACAAGCAGCGCTCCCGCGCCGGTGAGACCAAAGGAGCCAGGCGAACCAAGCCAGCCAAGCGAACCCAGACCCGCACCAAATCACGACGCTAAATGCCCTTGTCTCTTGCCGCGATGCGTTCCCGTCTTGGGCGGTGGTTGCAACCAAGACTTGCAAACTCACCAAACACGTTCGCTACGCTCTCCTTCTCCTGGGGGGGCCACATAACGCGAAACGTTCGTCTCCTAATGTGGAAACTGACTCGTGGCGGGCTTGGGAAGCCACTGGGCCGGGGTGAGAATTCCCCGAACGCACGATTCACGCATTGAATCCATGAACCATCCGAAGCTCAACGTCTTCTCCCTCGCCCCACGACGCAGGAGTGGGGAGAGGGCCGGGGCACTCCCATTTAGGTAAGGCCAGCCCAAATATACCAGCACGGGTGGGGCGAGCGTCCACGCGAGCCTTCTTCTCCCTCGCCCTGCGAGGAACGAGCGGGGAGAGGGTTGGGGAGAGGGCCGCTTATTCCTTAACTAAATGGGAGTGGAGGGCCGGGGAGAGGGGCGGCACTATGCGCACCAAGACACATAATCCTCGTAGTTTCAATCATTTCAAACTTACGCCACCTCCGAGGTTCATGGGGAGGGGATTCCCCCATTCGATATTCGATATTCGATGTTCGATGTTCGATGTTGGTTGTTCGATGTTTCCCTGTCTTCAAAAAGAATGGGGTCCCTGCCCCATTGTCCTTCGCCCCCAAAAACACAACCATGACCGCGGATTGATCATTGGTTCCTCTGACGATCAACCACGGGACGGGCGGGTCTAACTATCCGGTAACCCCGCCCGTCCCCGTTGCTTTTCACCTGTTCGGCTGCGGCGTATAACGCAAATAAGGCTTCACCCGCCGGTGCCCCTTCGGAAAATTCGCCGCGATATCCTCGTCCTTCACCGCCGGCGAAATGATGCAATCCTCCCCGTCCAGCAGCGGTGACTTCAACCGAGGCGAGCGGAGCGTCCG
>JAQGPB010000025.1 GCA_028293265.1 Pedosphaera sp.
AACATGGCGTTCACCGGCCTGGCTGCAAAGATTGGACTCCGGCAGGAAGGCGCATTTTTTGAAGATCGTTATTTCAAGGACAAGTGGGTCAACACCGCGTACTTCGCTTTGCTCAAAGACGAATACGAAGCCCAAACCGGTGAGTAGCAAGTGAACAACCGGTCGGAAGCGGTTTTTTCTTTCGAGAATGCGCTGGGGAATACAGCAATTGCCTCGGTCGGGCAACACCCGCTTGCGGTTTCTCCGCACCGGCTGTATGAGGGATACCATGGAAGGCACTGGCTTGAACCCTGGAATCCCTCATGGAAATCAGCACGATCGGGCGGCCGCGTAATGTCGGCTGGCTGCGCGCGGCTGCGCTGATTTATGGCAATTGGGGCACCAGCAAGGCCTACGTCATCGGGCTGGCGCTTTATTCCGTGGGCTTCGCGGCGTTGCCGCATTTGCTGGCGGTCTGCCTGGTGACCGGCCTGGTGGGGGTCAACTACATCTGGATCTGCCGCCATTTTCCGACGGGCGGAGGCGTTTATACCGCGGCGGGAATGCACTCGCGGCGGCTGGCCATGGTCGGCGGATTGCTGCTGCTCGCGGATTATATCGTGACGGCGTCTTTGAGCTGCCTGGATGGTTTTCATTATCTGGGGTTTGAACGTGAGGCGGCCAAGAAATGGGCCATCACCGCCATTTTCGCGATTGGGGTCGTCAATTTTTTGGGACCAAGACATTCCGGCGGCCTCGCTGTCGCGCTCGCCGTTCCCACGGTGATGACGGTCATTGCATTGATTGGCAGCGGCGTGCCGCATCTCGAGGAGTTTCATGCGGCCAGGCCCAGCGGCGGTTTTCTGCACAACTGGGTCGCCTTCGTGGGAATGATTCTCGCGTTGTCGGGCGTCGAGGCGGCCGCCAGCAGCACCGGCGTGCTGCGGCTCGACCCGGACGCGAGTTTTGAAAAACCCTCCGTGCATCAGACCTCGAGCCGGGCAATTTTGGTCGTCATGATCGAGGTCGTCCTCGGCACGGCCATGCTCAGCGTGCTGGCCATGTGCCTGCCCGCCGAGGCGACGCATCACGAAAACGATTTGCTGCGTTACATGGCCGATGTTTTCGTCAGCCCGAAATTCGGCCTCATCGTGGGCTGGGTGTTTGGCGTGCTGCTGTTGTCCGCGGTCAACACCGCCATCACCGGAATGGTTTCGCTGCTTTACGTGATGGCGCGCGACAAAGAATTTCCACAGGCATTCTCCGAGTTGAACGGCTTCGGCGTCCCCTGGATTCCGCTGCTCATCTCGACGATTCTGCCGGTGCTGGTTTTGAACGTGGAAGACTCGGTGGAGGCGCTTTCGTCGCTCTATGCCATCGGCGTAGTGGGAGCGATTGCGATCAACATCGGCTCCTGCGCGTTCGCCGCCAAAAGGCTCGGCTTGACGCGCCATGAAACGGTGGTGATGACCGGCACGTTCGTGCTGCTCGGCGCCATCTGGATCACCATTGCCGTGAGCAAGCTGCACGCGTTGATGTTTGTGGCCGTTGTTTTGGCTGTGGGATTGGCGACGCGCGAATTCACGCAACGCCGGCTGCAACGGCAGCCCGCGCCGGCTCCGGCCGGGCCGCTCCCATCGCGGCCACCTCAGCCTGCGCCGACTCCGGCTCAAGCGGCACAACCGGCGCATGAGCACGATTTTTTGGGCGAAACGTTTCTGGTGGCGGCGCGCGGTTGGACGCCGGCGCTGGAGTTTGCCCTGGAAGAAGCGCGCCTGCATCACGGCCAGTTGCTGGTATTGTTCATCCGCGAGGTGAAGATCCAAATAGACCGGCCCGGAGATTGGCACAACGACCAACAGGCCCGGAAATTGTTCACCCGCATCATGGCCGAAAACCGTGACTGCCACATCAGCACGCTCTACAGCGTGAGCGATTCGCCCGCCGACACCATCATTGACATCGCGGCGACGTTCGGCGTGGACACCATCATCCTCGGCGGCAGCCGGCGCACGACATTGGTGAATTTGCTGAAGGGCAACGTGGTCGCCACAGTGGCGGCGGGCTTGCCGGAGTCAATGCATCTGATTGTGGTGGGATAACCGCAAGATTAAAGTCGAGCAATTGATGCGTCTTGAACACCGTAGAACAAATCGGCGATTTCAAACTCTGATTTATCAGGAATGGATCGTGATAGCCAAAGCACTCAATTCGACAAAGTTATGCTTCGTCAATGCGTTTTCCAAAGCAGTTAAATTGGCCGATATAAGTTGAGACAACTTCGCGTTGGAAATGTTTCCGGTGGAAATCAACAGTAATTTCGGCGGGACACCCCGCAGCAGGAATGTAGTTACAAAGTCACTGTCCTTGGTCATAACTACACGACCTTCCCGCGCTGCCAAGGCGCTGATTTCTGCATCCGGTGTGCGGTTTCCGAGCGGAAGGTCCAAGGTATGGATGACATCATGTCCGAGCGCCGCCATTTCAAGGGCGAGTCGTCGCGGCAGTTGCGCATCCACGACGAACTTCATGTCGTCACGGGTTCCATCCGTTTTACGCGGCTGAGGCGCGCGCCATATGCGCAGGCGGCGCGGAGATCTTCAGCTTCGAGGTCGGGATAGTCCGCCAGAATCTGATCGGCTGTCATTTCACCACTGAGCAATTCGAGCAAGAATTCCACCGGATAGCGCAGGCCGCGAATGCACGGCTGCCCATGACAGATGTTTGGATCTATCGTGATGCGCGAAAGCAGATCATCGCTCGTCATGCACAAAAATTACACCCATTGTCCGGGTCTGCCAAGAACACTCTGGCAACCGATCAGGTGATGCAAATCTCCACACTTGCGGGCGAACCAAAAAATAGAGTATCCAACCGCATGGACGCGCGTGAAGCCTTGGTGGCGCTGAATATGATCGAGCATGTCGGCCCGGTGCGGGTGCGGCAATTGCTCGAACATTTCGGTGAGGCGCCCGCCATTCTCGGCGCTTCGCGGCAGCAATTGCGCCACGTCCGCGGCATCGGCGAGGAAACCGCCGAGGCCATCGCGAATTGGGAAAAGTCCGTTGACCTCGCCGGGGAACTCAAGCGCATCGCCGAATTTGGCTGCCACATTTTGATTTCGTCCGATGAGGAATACCCCGCGTTGCTCCGCCAGATTTACGATCCGCCGGTCGTGCTGTATGTGAAGGGGCGGCTGACGGCGAATGACAAAAATGCCGTGGCGATGGTCGGCTCGCGCATGACCACGCATTACGGCATCGAGGTCGCGCGCAAGCTTGCCTATCAGCTCGCCTACGTCGGCGTGACGGTGGTGAGCGGCGGCGCGCGCGGCATTGACACGGCGGCGCACCAGGGCGCGTTGAGCGCCAACGGCCGTACCATCGCCGTGCTCGGCACCGGCATCAATTTGGTTTTCCCGCCCGAGAATGGCGAGTTGTTCCACCGCATCGCCGGCCATGGCGCGGTCATCACGCAATTTCCGTTCAAACGCAATGCCGACAAGCACTCCATTCCCATCCGCAACCGCATCGTCGCCGGCATGACGC
>JAQGPB010000037.1 GCA_028293265.1 Pedosphaera sp.
AGCGGCGGCGTGTCGAATATTTCGTTCAGTTTCCGCGGCAACAATACCGTGCGCGAGGCGATGCACTCGGCGTTTTTGTATCATGCGATCAAGGCGGGGCTGGACATGGGCATCGTGAACGCGGGCATGCTCGAAGTGTATGAGGAGATTCCGAAGGATTTGCTGGAACTGGTTGAGGATGTTTTGCTGAACCGCCGGCAGGATGCGACGGAGCGGCTGTTGAAGTTCGCCGATTCGGTGAAGCAAAAGGGCAAGACCGAAGCGGTGGAGGAAACGTGGCGTCAGTTCCCGGTGGAGCTGCGCTTGCAACATGCGCTGGTGAAGGGCATTGATACTTTTATTGCCGCCGACACTGAGGAGGCGCGGCAGAAATTTGACAAGCCGTTGCAGGTGATTGAAGGGCCGTTGATGGCCGGGATGAACGTGGTGGGCGATCTGTTCGGCGCGGGCAAGATGTTTTTGCCGCAGGTGGTGAAGAGCGCGCGCGTGATGAAGAAGGCGGTCGCGCATTTGCTGCCTTACATGGAAGAGGAGAAGCGCAAGTCCGGCGGCGGGCAGCCGCAAGGGCGCGTCCTCATGGCGACGGTGAAGGGCGACGTGCATGACATCGGCAAGAACATTGTCGGCGTGGTGCTCGGTTGCAACAATTACGAGGTGATTGATCTCGGCGTCATGGTTTCGTGCGAAAAAATTCTGGCGACGGCGCGCGAACGGAAGGTGGACATCATCGGCATCAGCGGGTTGATCACGCCGTCGCTGGACGAGATGGCGCACGTGGCGAAGGAATTGAAGCGCGAGGGTTTTGACATCCCGCTGCTGATTGGCGGGGCGACGACGAGCCGCGCGCATACTTCGGTGAAAATCGCGCCGGGCTATAACGAACCGGTGATTCATGTGCTCGATGCTTCGCGCGCGGTGGGGGTGGTTAGCCATCTGATCAATCCGACGCTCAAGCCGGCATTCGTGGCGAAAAATTTGGCTGAACAGGATAAGCTGCGGCGCGAACATCTGGCGCAACGGGAGAGCAAGGCGCTGTTGAGCATCGCCGAAGCGCGCGCGCGGCGGACGCCGATTGTGTGGCAGGCCGGCGATGTGCCCAAACCGGCTTTCACCGGGGCGCGGGTGCTGGAGAATTTTCCGCTGGAAGAACTGGTGCCGTTCATTGATTGGTCGCCATTTTTTCATACGTGGGAGCTGCGCGGGCGGTATCCGGCGATTCTGGATGACCCGAAGGCGAAGGAATTATTTAATGATGCACAGGCCTTGTTGGAGCGCATCGTGAAGGAAAAACTTCTGACGGCGCGCGCAGTCTATGGCTTTTTCCCGGCGAACAGCGTCGGCGATGATATTGAACTCTACACGGATGATTCGCGGACGAAGGTGCTCACGACGTTTCATACCTTGCGGCAGCAGATGGAGAAGCCGGCGGACCAGTACAATCATGCGCTGGCGGATTTCATCGCACCGAAGGCGAGCGGATTGCCGGATCATCTTGGCGCGTTTGCCGTGACGACCGGCCACGGCGTGGATGAACTGGCGAAGCATTTTGAGAAGGACCTTGACGATTACAATTCGATCATGACCAAGGCGCTGGCCGACCGGTTTGCGGAGGCGTTTGCGGAATATTTGCACAAACGCGCGCGCGAGGAATGGGGTTACGGCGGCGCGGAAAATCTTTCGCACGAAGATTTGATTCGCGAGCAATACCGGGGCATCCGCCCGGCCGCGGGTTATCCCGCTTGTCCCGATCACACCGAAAAAGGGATTCTCTGGCAGTTGCTGGACGCGGAAAAAAAGACCGGCATCAAGCTGACGGAAAGTTACGCGATGTGGCCGGCGAGTTCCGTGAGCGGGCTGTATTTTGCGCATCCCGAGGCGAAATATTTCGGGGTCGGCAAGATTGAGCGCGACCAGGTGCTGGATTATCACCTCCGCAAACAGATGGATTTGCAGACGGTGGAACGGTGGCTTTCGCCCAATTTGAATTACGATCCCGACGCACCGGCGGCCCAGCCTGGGGCTGGCGGTGGGGCCAGGTGTTCCTGCGGGATGGCGCACGCGTAGAATCAAGGATTATCTCCGGCCGGTACCATATGGGTTGTCCCGGCTTCGGCTACGGGGACTTCACCTATCTGTGAACCTGGGTCAACGGTGGTAAAATCGCCTCCAAAGTTGCATTGGCAATTTTGAAATCTGACCCAGGTCCAACACAGACAAGTTTTATGAAATTTATCAAGATTCGCCCGGTGACTCATGGTCTTCTTTTGGCGTGCCTGCTTGCGGCCGGGGCAAAGGCCCAGTCGCCGGCTTCCATTGCGGGTGATGCCCTTGCTGCGATGGTGACAAGCGGGTCCGGGAATTTCGCCAGCCAGGGCTACTTTTTTTTGCTGCCGGCGGATTCGGGCACGGGCTACCAATTGATCGGTGTTGATGGCGTCATAAGCAGCACCGGCAATTACACGTACTCAAGTTCAAACGCGTTTGGATTCATCAATTTTTCCAATGGAACCCTCGGTTCGGCGACGGGCGTGATCAATTTCAGTTCGCCTTCATCCG
>JAQGPB010000060.1 GCA_028293265.1 Pedosphaera sp.
AAACCACCCAACAATCTCTTTACCGGTTTTAGTCCGCTACTTATATTCGCACCTCGATGAGTACCGACGCTTATCATGTGCGCCGCGCCACCGTGGATGATCTCGGCGAGCTGGTGGCGCTTTGGAATTCGATGCATCTTCCTGCTGCCGAGCTGGAGCGGCGTTTGACGGAATTTCAACTGGTGGAATCCGACGACGGCGGCTTGCTCGGCGCAATGGGCTTGGAAATCCTTGACCGACAGGGGCGGATTCATGGCGAGGCGTTCAGGGACTTCGCCCTGGCAGACAGATTACGCGATCAATTGTGGCATCGCCTGCAGTCGGTGGCCGCCAACCATGGCTTGGCACGCTTGTGGACGGATGAAACCGCTCCTTTCTGGAAACAGCATGGTTTCCAGATTGCCGCCCCTGACACCCTCAAAAAATTGCCGCCCGTTTGGGCGCAAATTGGCGGTGACTGGCTGACGTTGCGATTGCGCGACGAAGAAGCTCTGCGCACCACCCTGGAAATGGATCTCACCCGGCTTAAAGAGCAGGAGCGGCAAAGCACCGACCGCGCATTGCGCAGCGCCCGCGCGCTGAAGTTTATCGCGATAGCGCTCAGCATCCCCTTGGCTGCGGCTGTCATCGTGT
Organism: Pedosphaera sp.; assembly: GCA_028293265.1. The sequence goes on from JAQGPB010000060.1 coordinate 634, forward strand.
TCTGCATCAATCTGCTTCGCCATCTGCCGCAATTTCAAGGCCGCTGATGGCCATGCCAGCCGGATTTCGCTGCGTTCACGTTAGAGCAGTTTTGAAAACGCGCGCTACGGTTGGGCTTGGGGCAAATGAAATTCGTCCGCGTGGTAGGAACTTCGCACCATCGGCCCGCTGGCCACGTGCTGGAAACCCATTGCTTCGGCGACGCGTTTGTATTCGGCGAATCGTTCCGGTGAAACAAATTCAACCACCGGAAGATGTTTCAAGGTTGGTTGCAAATATTGACCCAAAGTAAGAATATCGCACCCAACATTTCGCAAATCACTCATGGAGGTGTAAAGTTCCTCTTCGGTTTCGCCCAAACCAAGCATCAGTCCTGACTTGGTGTGAATGGTCGCGCCACGTTTGGCTTTCACTTTGCCGAGGACGCTGAGGGAGCGGTCATACGTTGCGCGTGAACGCACGGAAGGTGTCAGTCGCCTGACGGTTTCAAGGTTGTGATTGAAGATGTCCGGATTTGCGGACAACACGGCGTCAATCGAGCCATCGCGATCCAAAAAATCGGGCGTGAGCACCTCGATGACGATGCCCGGATTCGCCGTGCGCACCGACTCGATGGTCTGGCGAAAATGTTCCGCGCCGCCGTCCTGCAGATCGTCCCGCGCCACGGCGGTAATCACGACATGGCGGAGCCGCATGCGACGGGTCGCCTCGGCGACGCGCGCGGGCTCATCCGTTTCCAAGGCGAGCGGTTTGGCTGTGGACACCGCGCAGAAACCGCAGGCGCGCGTGCAACGGTCGCCCGCGATCATGAACGTGGCGGTTCCTTTGCTCCAGCATTCCCAATGGTTCGGGCACTTCGCGCTCTCGCAAACCGTGTGCAGTTTCAGCTCATCGAGCAGACTGCGCGTATGACCGAAGGTGTCCGAAGTCGGCAGTTTGATCCGCAGCCATTCCGGCAGGCGTGGACGCTGTTTCGCGTTGATGACGCTAGTGTCAGCCATTCGCTTGCCCCAATTTCTTCCAAAATTTTTCGAGCTGGTCCGGACCAAAATCGGCCAAGATTTTTCCATCCACGTCAATGACCGGCGAGAGTTCCTGCCCGGACAGTTTCACCATCTCGTCATACGCGGCATCGTTGGAAATCACGTCCAGCACCTCGTACTCGATGTCATGGTCATCCAGCCAGTTCATGGCCTTGTGGCACCAACTGCAATAGGGTTTGATAAATAAACGGATTTTCATGAAATTGGGAGACCTCGTTCTGACCGCACTTCCAAGCAAAGCTCGATGGCCTCTTTGATGTTTCTCAAAGCCTGCGATTTGGTTTTGCCCTGACTCACGCAACCGCGAATGGACGGACACTCAACCACCCACATTCCGCCCTCATCGCGTTCAATGATAACAGATAATTTCATACTTAACGCGTAACCGAAGGTGGCGCGGTTTGCAAGCACCTGCCATCCAAATTCAACGCTTTGTGGTACCAGTTGCAATATGGTTTGATAAACAGGCGAGTTTTCATTTTACGTCTTTTGCTATAACAAGTCCGCTAAACCCGATGGCCGAGCAAATTGTCCAAGCCTTATAACCGTCCTTATCCAATTTTGCCTTGCAGGTTTCCAAATCACCGTCGTAATGGATCAGGCCACCATATTTTCGCGCCCATTCTATCAAACCATCATCCAATTCTTTTGAGATCTCGGTCAATTTAGTTTGGAGAATGTCAGTAATTATTGCTCCGCCGGTGTGAATGAAGTTGTGAGCAGCAACATCTGAAAATATAATTCGAGATTCGACTTTAGGACTATTGGGATAATCAAAAATCAAATCCAATGAGATTGTATTTCCAAAATCACTGACCGAATAACCCTTAAGATGGTAGTCGTGATACTTCACAACTGCCTACCCACCAATCTGCGCTGTGTATTGGTCTGGCGATAGCAGCCCACCAAGTTCCGCCGGATTGCTCAATTTGATTTTATAGAACCAGCCGCCGCCATATGGCTCGGTGTTCACCAAAGCCGGATTATCCGTCACAGCTTTGTTGATTTCAGTGATCTGGCCGCTCACCGGGGAATAAATGTCGCTGGCGGTTTTCACGGATTCGACGACGGCGCAGGCGTCGCCGGCTTTTACCTGACGATTGACCGCGGGGAGTTCGACGAACACCACATCAGTCAGTTCATGCTGGGCGTGGTCGGTGATGCCGACGGTGGCGGTGTCGCCGCTGACGCGGACCCATTCGTGCGACTTTGCGTATTTCAGATCAGAAGGTACGTTAGACATAAATGAATTGAGTCAGGGCGGAGCAGTTTGGTCAATCAGCTTTTCGATAGATGGGTTTGGGAACCACCACGGCGGCAAAACGCTTGCCGCGAATTTCAATTTCAACCGGCGTCTGGGCCTTGGCAAATTCCGGCTTCACATAGCCCATGCCAATGCCGAGATTCAAGGAAGGGCTTTGCGTGCCGCTCACCACTTCGCCAATCGGCGCGGCTCCTGCGCCGGTGCTCCAGATGGGATAATGCGGCCGGGGCGGTGCGGTCTTGTCGGTCATCTTGAAGGCGATGCATTTCTTGCTCACGCCCCTGGCCTTTTGCTCAACCAAAACCGCGCGGCCAATAAAATCGCCCTTGTCGAAGGCAACGAAAAATCCCACGCCAGCTTCGACCGGCGTCGTCTGTTCGTCCAACTCGTGACCGTAAAGCGGATAGCAAACTTCGGTGCGCAACGTGTCGCGCGCGCCCAGCCCGGCCGGTTGGAGACAATACTGGTGTCCCACCGCGAGTATCTTGGACCAGATGGCGGCGATGGTTTCCGCTGGACTGACCACTTCAAAACCATCCTCGCCCGTATAACCGGTGCGCGAAACCCAGACCGGTGTGCCGGAGAAATCGAACAGGCCAACCTGGTTCTTCTTCAAATCCGAAACTTGAGCGACCTCCGTTCCGCCGCGTGACGCGCCCGGAAAACATTGATTGATGAACTCGATCACGCGCGGGCCTTGAATGGCCACTGCGCCAGTCTGATCGGAGGTGTTTTGCAAGTGCACGGAATCGTGTTTCGGATAAGACGCGAGTTGCTTTTGCAACCACGCCACGTCGTCATCAATCCGCGAAGCATTGATGATGAGGAGATATTTAGTTGGCGCGAGACGGTAGGCGTAAAGGTCGTCAATGACGCCGCCCCGCTCGTTGCACATCAAGGTGTATTGCCCCTGCCCCACGGCCAGTTTGCGGATGTCGTTCGTGAGAACGTGATTTAGGAAACCTTCAGCCCCGGTTCCGGCAACCGCCACTTCCCCCATGTGAGAAATGTCAAAAATACCGGCCGCTTTGCGCACCACCTGATGCTCGTCCATGATGCTGGTGTATTGCACCGGCATTTCCCAACCGCCGAATTCAACCAGGCGTCCGCCCAGCTTCTGGTGCAGTTCAAACAAGGGAGTGCGTTTCAACATAAATCAATCGTGGCT
>JAQGPB010000147.1 GCA_028293265.1 Pedosphaera sp.
CTCTGCTGGCGGTTGCGCTTTATGTCGTTTGGTTTGTAGGGATTCTTTTTGAGTTCGAGTACCCGTACGTGTTTACCCTGATGGGAGTTCGAAACGCAGTATCCGCCACTGGTGTGCCGGTTTCGAAAATAATCAATTCCTACGAACCCTACAAGGACCGGCACCTGCATTGGCACACATGCAGTTATGAGGACCAGTGGTGTGGCAACCACCCGGACTTGGTCGCTGTAGAATTACGTTCAGAAGACGGAGGCCAGTCCGAGACTTTGGAACTCTTCGCTTACTCCCGGCGAACCCATATCCTCGTTCCAATGACAGGTAAGACCGCCGGTGATTTTCCATCACTCATGCCACCCGGCGATGAGCTTGCGAATGTTCGTGCATTGAACGGGCTCCCAGGAACTCAAAACATCGGAATCGGAAATTTCAAATTACCCGCAAAATGGTTTCGGACAATAATTCAAGCTGAAACAAACGCCAAACAGAAAGCTCTTTCCACGAATTGATCTGGCCGAACAAACCTTCACAATCGATTCATCTTCATCAGCGTTTCCCTCTCGTCATTACTTTCACGCAGAAATACATTCAGCTTTGGCCGCTGATGTTGATAGCCGATCAGCCGTTCCCACCGTTCCTCATCCTGCCGTGCCGCAAGGAAGCGGGCGAAATCCGCGACCTCAATGCGTTTCTCCACTGGCAGCCCTTCACAGATGCGAACGAGTTCTTCCGTTTCAGCACTCATGATTAACTTCTACCCCAGTCTTGCGCTCCGTTCAACCCTGTTTGCCACTTGGTGCTTCCTTGGGTATTTCGTCATTGGGTATTTGGGTATTTCCTCAACCTGATCTCCCTCACCGCCGCCGTCGTCTGATAAGTCGCGATCCCCAGCGGCTTCGAAAGTTCAATATCCCCAAACCGCAGACCGATCTTTTTGTCCCGGGTGTCCAAATCCACAATCTTCTGCCCGTCCAGCCACGACTCAATTTTTCCCTCCGTCACCCGCACTCGCACGCGATACCAGCGATTCGTGTCGAACTTCATCGTCTTCGACGTTTCGTTCTCCGACGCATCCTCGCCGTCAACGCTCGAAATCCCCACCGTCCCGCCGCCCCAGCCGCCGAGAATCAAGCTCGCGTGCGTCTCGCCCACCGGAAACGTCAGCCCGCAAAAGAAGTCCGAGCCGGTAATCTTCATCGCATCCAGCGCCACTTCGTAATTCATTTTCGGCACATCGCCATTGGTCCAAGTGATGCCGCTCAACGCGTCCCCCATGTCAATCACCGCCAGCCCGGCTTCGCAATGCACCCCGCCATGCCCGCCAAAATCCGTCACCTGCCAGCCCGCCAACGAACGCCCGTCAAAAAGTGATTTCCAACCATTCCCCTCAAACGGCGCGGAAGGTTGCGTCGCCGCCTGTTGAAACACGGCTTCCGTCGCCGACACAGCCGGCTTGGCCGCCGCCGCCGATTGCGCGGCACCGCCACTGGCCATTTTGTTCGCCTCCTCCTTGCGCGACGATTCGGACGCGCAACCTGCCAGCAGTGTGCATCCGGCCACCAACAAACCTGCCGCCTTCACTCCGAGTCCGAATGAAATTTTTCTTTGGCTTGATTTCATGATATTGTTTCGACTCCAATCCAATCATAAAATTCACCCAATCCGCAAGTCGCATCCTGCGTGGTAGATTTACACAATCAGAATTTCAAATTCGCAATGACCAGTCCTCATCCACCCGCCCGCCATTTCCGCTGGCCCAACCCTCCGCTTCCCGCCATCCTCCACTCGCATGAGCAACGCCCCATCTCTGCCGCCATTCCTTCGCGCCCAACCCGGCGGCCTGCTGCTCTCCGTCAAATTGCAACCCCGCGCCTCGGCCAACGCAATCATCGGCCCGCTCGGCGAAGAACTCCGCATCAAAGTCACCGCCCCGCCCGTGGACGCCGCCGCCAACGAAGCCCTGCTCCGCCTGCTCGCCGAAAAACTGGACTGCCCCCGCAGCCGCATCGAACTGATCCGCGGCCAGACCTCCCGCCACAAAACCATCAAGCTCCACGGCCTCGACGCCGCCGCGGTGCTCGCAAAACTTCTGTTCTGACAAAAAAAACCAAGCCCCTATTCCAAACTTTCGGATTTAGAGCTTCTTTGGGTATTTGGGTGGTTGGGTACTTGGGTATTTCTTTCCACCACCCCCGCCTCCTGCTTTACTCCAATCGGTGCAACACACGTTTACAAAATGGATCGAAAGCACAGGTGCCTGGAGCCCGTGGCTCATGGTTGGCCTTTTCCTGGCCGCCTCGCTCCTCACCGTCTGGCGGCTCGAAAGCATGTCCTCCGGCGGTCTCGAAGGGACCGTCTTGGGCACGCTCGTCACGCCCTACATCACCGGCATGGGCAACCTTATCTTTGCATTCGTTCTCGCCCGAAAAAACGGCTCCGCCACGGAAGTCCTGACCAACTGCCTCGTCAACAACGTCACCAACATGACATTAGTCCTGGGCCTGCCGGCGGTCATTTGGAACATGAACCTTTTTTCCGCCAAAAAAACTGGCGCCGGCAAAAAATCCGCCAAAGCCAAAGGTTCCGCCCAGGTGCAGCAAGTCAACCGCCTCTCGCTGCTGCTCACGCTCACGGCCGTACTCTTCTTCACCGGGATGACTTGGGCCGTCGGCTCGGACGGGCAGATTACCTTTATTGACGGCCTTGTTTTGGTTGGCCTTTTTCTGTTCTGGCAATGCTTTCACGTGTTCGAAGTACTCAAGACGAACGCCCGCCAAAACCGCGGCTTTGATTGGATGCTGCCGTTCGACCTCGCCCTGCTCGCGCTGGGCGGTTACGCCATCTACCTCAGCACCGACTGGCTGGTGGCCTGGATTTCCAACATTCACACCGGCTTTATCAGCGTGAAATACATCGGCTGGCTCAGCGGCTGGCTCATGGTGCTGCCCAACGCCCTGCTCGCGATTTACTACGGCTGGACCAAGCGGCCCGAAGTCGTTTACACCTCTCAAGTCGGCGACAACCACATCTGCATTCCCCTTTGCATCGGCATCTTTGCCCTGTTCAAGACCATCACCGTGCCCGCTTTTTTCAAGCCGGGCGTTTTCATTCTCCTCGGGGCGACCCTGCTTCACTTTTTGTTCATTGCCGCCTTTGGACGACTGCCGCGCGTCGCGGGATTTCTTCTCATCGCCGCTTACGGCTACTTTCTTTACGCCGGGTTGTTGCAATGATTTCACACCGAGCAGGCCAGCGGACTCGACCGCACCTTGTCGCTCAACTCCACGAACGGAACCTGCGCCTCAATCCAGCGTGAGTCCTTCGCGAGCTGTTCCATCGAACTCGCGGTGTTGTTGCAAATTAAATAATGCCCGTCGCCCAGCACCACGAACGCCTCGAACAACGTCCCCACCCCGTGCCGCGTAAATTCAAAATCCCCCGCGCCGCGCCGCGCATCCAGCAGCTCAGTCCGCAACGCCCCCAGATCTTTGGCGAAATTTTTCAAAAAATCATCATTCCTCGGGCCGACGTAATTCAAGATCCGGCTCTTCTTGTGCATCAGCGACACAATCGCCCATTCGTCAAAGACGACCTTCTTGTAACGGGCGTTCATCTGTTCGGAACAATGCTTGATGGCTTTCGTGGTTTCTTCGAGCGTCATATTTCGTTTTGCTTTCCGCCGCATCGAGCGGTTGTGGTTTCGTCTCAAATCAGGGCAGTTAATCCCGTCTCAGGACACAACGGTGCGCGTCGCACCATTCGGTTCCCGCGCATTTTATTTACGGCTTTCAGCCGCCCGGATTAAAGCTATTGTCATACCACTTTTGACATGCACGAACCCAGCCTCGCCCAAACCGTAATCCTCCTCGCGCTCGCCGCTACGTTTTGGAGAATGACGCGCCGCCTGCCTTTGCAAAATGTTTTTTCCTGCGCGGTCATTATCGCGCTGATTTCCGGCCTCATTCAGATCATTGGCGCCAAAACCGGCATTCCCTTCGGCCCTTTTTTCTATACGGAAAATCTCGGTTATCCCCTGTTCCATCTGCTTCCTTGGCCGGTTCCCCTGCTCTGGGTCGTCGTGCTCCTCAACTCCCATGGCGTTGCCCGTCTTATTCTCAAGCCTTGGCGCAACGCATCAAACCATGGCCTCCGCTCCCTGGCCCTGACATGCCTGCTCGCAGTTCTCTTCGATGCCGTGCTCGAACCCTTCGCCACGCGGACAAATCGTTGGTGGATTTGGACCTCCGCCAGGACCATTCCCATTTGGTATGGCGCGCCCTGGATCAACTTTGCCGGTTGGGCCGCCACCGCCCTGCTCATCCTTGGATTCATCACTCCCTGGCTCATCAACAAAAAGCCCGGTGACGAACCTCCGCCCGATTATTGTCCGCTCATGATCTGGTTGACCTTGATGCTCCTCCTCACCATCGGCAACACCTTCAGCCAATTTTGGGCGGCGGCGTTCCTGGGTTTTGCCACCAGTGCTTTCGTGGCCTTCTTCGCCTGGCGAAACTCACGCACGCAAGAATAACTTGCATTCAACATTCGTGTTCATTGCCCGTGCGGAAGCACTTCGATGTTCGATGTTGGATGTCCGGGGTCCGGTATTTCCCCTGTCTGTCGCCGCATGATTACCGCCCCCACCTTCCCCTTCGGATCCAAAGGATCGCCGCCCAACCATGCCTCCGATTTGTAATTTCCAGAAACCCATTGCAAAAGCGCGAAACCAGGATTGCCCGGCGCACCGTATCGGCTGATGCCAAACTCCCCCAGGTCACGCGAAATCAGCACCACGTAATCCGGCGGCGCATGGCGCAGTTGTTCCACAAAATCCTCCTCCTTCCCGCCCCGCACCCAGCCCGGCTCCGGGCTGCGATGCCGTGACAGGTAATTGATCATGACCCCTTCTGGCAACACCAGAACCGTCGCATCCGGCGGCACATTCCGGAAATGGCCCGCCGACCAGTTCACCAGCGCCCCGATCCCTTCCCTCAATCGCGTCGTAGAATAAAACTGGTCCCGCTCCCAACCCACCGGCTCAGTTTGATAAATGCGAATCGCGCGCGACCTGGCCGCAATCGAACCGCACCCCAGCGCCAAAACCAGCAGGCATCCAAACACCGTCACCCATTTACCCCATGGCCCCGAGCCGGTCCAACGCGGCAACTCCGCCACCATCACCGCCGCTACTACCATTCCCGCCAACGCCGCCTGAAAAAATCCCAGATGAAAAACCTTCACGAAAAGTGGCATCCGCGCCAGCATCACCCCCGCCAGCAACACCAACATCAAAGCCATCACCGCCCCCCCATCTTTGTAGGAGCCGACGTGAGGAGGCTCTAACTTATCCGCGCGCCCATCAACCGTCGCCGGCATTGAACCTCCTGCACTTCCTTGAAGTTCACGCGTGAGCCGAACCATCGTCAGAATAAAAACCACCGCCATCAATCCCGGAAAACAACGACCGACAAAAAACCATCCTCCATCCAACCGGATAAACGAAGCCAGCACCAGTGCCGCCCCAGCCGTAACCACCCGCGACAACAGCGACCAAGGACGATTGACGAACCATCCCGCCGCCCAGATCGCCCCCAATCCCAACACCGCCCAAAAAGCACCTCTAGCCTCCGCCAGCGCATTCCCCCAAGGATGATCGAAACCTGAGAAACTAAGCTGTTGTACATCCCCCTTTTGAATATGCGCCACCAACACCAACCACCACGCCTGGCTTGCATCAATGAACGCCGTCTTCACCGGTTCCACCCGCGCGAACCACGCCGTAAACAGCAGCGTTGGCAAAGCCAGCCCCGTCCCAATCATCAAAAACTCCATCCAGCGCACCGGTTCCCGCAACCGCCAGCGCAAAACCAGCCCGGCCATTCCCAAAACTCCGCACGCCAGCATGAATTCCGGCTTCATCACCGCCGCCAACCCGCCGCACAACCCCAGCCAAAACGCCAGCTTCTCACGCTTTCCCAACCCGGAACCCAAAACCTGGAACCTGGAACCTGCCTCATCATCCCGACTCCATCGCACCACCACGAACGCCGTCACCAAAACCAACAACATCCCATGCGTCGCCTCCGCCGCGTAAGGAGTCACGAAATTGTAATTGCCGATCCCCAGCAAATGCGAAAAAGAAAATACCGAAATAAAAACCGCCAGCGCCGCGAACGCCCCCAGCCGCCCCCAAGCCATCCTAAACGCGAGATACGCCAGCACGACAATCACCGCATAAAACACCAGGTTCGCCGTCGCCAAAACCATGATTCCCGGACCGAAACATTTGAACAGCGCGGCATTCAAACAGACCGACAACGGCCCGTAATTCCAAATGAAATCGTGATACAACCTCGCTCCCTCCGAAACCCGCCAGATCGCGTACAATTGCGGCCCCGAATCCACAATCGGGTCCGGCCATCTGCGCCACGAAAGCCCGAGAAAATAAGCCGCCATCAATCCCAGCACCAGCATCCCCAGCACTTCCGCCCTTCCCATGCGGAGATTACGACCATCACGCCCCAATTCATTGGGCGCGGCGATCGGTTCTCCCTCTCCCAAGGGGAGCGGGCCGGGGTGAGGGCGGGCGTTGCTTCTAATTTCCTCTGACATTATTTTTTCCGGCTCTCAAAAGGACATCATCCTGCCCTTCCCCAAAGGGGGAAGCCCTTCATAGGCGAAGCACCTCCGATTTGCAAGTGTTCGTACCGGTCGTGAGCCCCTCGTCAAAACAAACTGGCCAACTACCCACCATTCTCGTACATTAATTGTTAAGCTACATCACGCGCTTTGCCATTTACAGAGAATCAAAAGATTAAATTTATAGCGCTGCTCCAGACAAAAGATTGGGAGTTGCGAGATGGCATTATTTGGTCACCAAGTGGTGGGCTGTATTTTAGTGATGCTCATTTTAGCGATTGGAGTCCGGCGTTTATGCAAGAGATGTTTACACGAAGGGCGGCGCGCTTGAAAAAGAATGATCCCGGCCCTTTGGAGCATGCAGCAGGCGAGAATGTGCAAGCCGCATGGGCGGCAGCGCAAGTGATGTAGTATGAATCTCTGGCCGCCAAAACCTCAGATTGACAAGGCTGAAAACTGTGATTAACTGCCTTCGGTTCTTTGACATGATAAGAACAGGGGAGGAAAAGCAGAAGCCACCTAAAAATGTGGAGCGGGACGCGTATTGTCACGACCGATTAGGTATCCGTGCTTTGGCGATTCTGGGCCAAAAGTGCCCTTGTAACGCCCTGTAACGCCTTATAACACCTGATCACACCTAAATTGAAAAAATTGTCCCAGGCGTGGTCAAAAAGAGCCAGCTCTCATCACCTGCCAAAAAAGCCCGTAATTCAGCTTAATTCATGCTAATTCAGCATAATTCATCCTATTTGACCACCCCCCCCGGCATATGTGATTAGCGTTGCGGCCTCAGCCTCCCCATTCGATGTTTGATGCTTCCCAATCCACAGGGAGGGGCCGGCATTCCGCACTCCGCACTCCGCACTTGGGTATTTGTTGCCTTACTGCTGAATCACACGGTAGAACCGATACGGGAAACCCGCCGCATTCGTGTCCAGCAGATTGAACACGTCCGACGCGGCGACATTGGTGCTGACGGGAACCCAGTTAATGAGGTTGGTGCTCGCCTGCAACACATAAGTGTTGCCTGCCATCCCGGAAAGCGTGAGTTGAAACTGCTGATTCGCCAGCAGGCTCCCCGCCGTGAAGTGCAGCGATGGCGGCACCGTGAACAAGGCGCTGGATGCGACGCTGTTGTTGAAGCCCGCAGCAAAGGCGTTGGCCGTGAGCGTCAGGCTGTTGGTCAGGCGGAGCGGCGCGGAATAGCGGAATGAATTGGTATTCGGCAGCGTGCCATCCAGTGTGTAGTAAAACACAGCATTGGTGCTGGGTGCCTGCAAGGTCACATCCGCGTACGGCGCGAACGTGCCGCCATTCGGGGTGATGATGGGCGGAGCCAAGGCCGGCGTGCCGGGCAGGCTATTGATCCAGTCGGTGATGACCTGCACCGCGTTGGTGTCAATCAGATTGCGCGCCAGCGGCGGCATCTGGACCGTCGCATTATTGGTATTGATGCGATACAAAATCACTGAACGCCAGATGTCCTGCGCTCTGACAATGCAGGCATTGTCGTAACCCAGCGCAAACGAGGCGGGATAATTGACAATGTTCTGGTTGGCCAGCGGCGTGTCATAGCGCGCGTCAAAGGTGATGCCCGTGCCGCCCGGCTGATGGCATTGGACACAATTGGCGTCCAAATAGGAACGGGCGCGTTCCTGCAACGAGGCGCTCAAGTTCGTCAGCGCGGAGAGCTTGGAATAACCGGATATTCCCGCCTCATCAATGGCCGGGTTGAAAAGCCCGAGATGGTTCAA
>JAQGPB010000180.1 GCA_028293265.1 Pedosphaera sp.
AACGGCCCCGGCATCGTGCCAGAAAATCTGAAACGCATCTTCAACCCATTTTTCACGACTAAGGAAGTCGGTAAGGGCACCGGCCTAGGCCTGAGTTTATGCTACGGCATCGTGAGCGAACACGGCGGCACGATTACCCCTTCCAGCACATTAGGTAAGGGCGCAACTTTCGTAATCGAACTGCCCGCCACGCTGGAAATCCCGCGCGCGGCAGAAAAAGCCGCCGCACCCGAGCCAGCCGCGTCCATGCACGAAGGCATCGGCAAGCGGGTGCTGGTGATTGACGATGAGGACATGATCTTGCAGATGATCCGCGAGGTATTGACCCGCAACGGCTACCGGGTGGACATCGCCCATGACGGCGAATCCGCGCTGCGCCGCCTGAGCCAATACCATTACGATCTTGCTCTGTGCGACTGGAAAATGCCGGGCTTGAACGGCCAGCAGGTTTTCGAGCGGCTGCAGGCCTCCAATCCTGAAATGTCCCGCCGGCTTATTTTCATCACCGGCGATGTGGTCAACGAAAAAGTCCAGGAATTCCTCCAAGCCCGGAACAAACTCTGCCTCTCCAAACCCTTCACGCTCGTGGAATTCCGCCTGGCCATCGGCCAGGTGCTGAATTCCAACTGAGCGGGTGAAAATTCATTTGCCGGCTTTCTCGGCATTTAAACGATAGATGCCGACCAATTCACCGTTTTCCCGCTCCGCGCCCACATGCAGCACGCCGCGGACATTGACGGTATAGTCCATATCCGGATCGCCCATCGGTTCACCGAGACGCACAGTCACAAATTCGTGAAGTTGGGATGGCCCTCCGTAGCAGCAGGACATCTGGTTTTTCATCAGGATGAACCCGGTCATCTTTCCCTTGTTGTCGAAACTGACGGGCAGCATGAATCCCTCGATGACGACTTTTTTCCCATCATAAGCCTTGATGGCGGGTGGAATCATGGCGTTGATTTGCGCGTCGGCCCACGCCGCGCGATTGGTGTTATGCTTCAGCTCCTCAGTCAAGGTGATGGTATATCCGGCTAATTCATCAAACCCGATCAGATAGTAACCCGCCGCATTGGTGTGAATCGCCGGGGCGGCATTGGTATTGGCTGGTGACGGAACTGGCCCAATGGCGGTTGAATTGGTCGCAATGGCTCCGCCGATCAACCCGCCCCTGGGCTGCGCCTCGGATTGCGCAAGAACCAGCAACGAGATTGCCGCGAACAATGCCAGTCGGGATGACAGCTTCATAAATTTATTTGTCGTGGCTGTCAATTTTCTCCCCGTCCATTTGATAGATTTCAGTGATATAGCCGTGATCGCGGACGGTGCCAACGTGCAAAATGCCGGCAACATTCACCGGCACATCCATGATGGCATCCACTCCCTTGCCGCTGGCTTTGACGGTCATGAATTCCGTGATCATCGGCGCCGTGCCGAAGCAGCACGCCGCCTGGTTCCGCATGATGAGGAACTCCTTGACCTTCCCCACTTCGACTCGCAATGGCAGCATAAAACCTGTCACCATCACCTTTTTGCCGTCCAGTCGCTTAATCGCATCCGGGATAAATTTGTCGGCTTCATCCACCTTGGAGGGCTGGTTGGTCACCTGCGTGTCGGGGGCCGCAAAATTAAAAGAGGCAAGCTTGTCGAACCCGACATTCAAGTATCCGCCAGCCTTGGCGGAAACATCTTCGTTTGTGCCCGTGGGCGTCATGACCAAGGGCTTTGCCGCCAACGACGTTCCTGAAACAGACGCGGAAGCCGCCTGACTGGCGGCGACTGGAACGGGTTTGACAGCGGCGGCGTCAATCGGCTCACCACGAATGCTGGCGCCTTTTGGTGGCTGCGAAACGGATTGGGCACAGGCGCTGGCAACCGTTGCAACGATGAACAGTGTGGCCGAGAAAATGCGAATGATGCTTTGATGTTTGGGGAGCATAATGCTTATAGAGTTTATGATTTGGCCAAAAGTATTAAGTGATTGGAATCACGGTTGCAAAGTCACCTCCGCCTTTTCGGCGTCCAGCCGGTAGATGACGGTCAGCAGATGGTTTTCGCGCATCGCGCTCACTTCTTTTCCGGTTCATCCTTGTCGTTTCCTTTCGGAAAATTGAAGGCCACGCTTTGGTAAGCCTTGGTCTTCACGGTGATCTGTTTGAGCACCGCGTCAAAATTGGTCTCCTGCTTCAGCCAGTCCGCCTGGGTTTCAAAAAGCGAAGTGTCTCCCACTTTTTCGCCCGTGGCATTGTTGGGCACCGGCTTGAAGACCAGCATTTCCTCCTTGCCCGGCAGTTTGGCGCTCACCTCGAATGATTCGTCGGCGACGCGGACAAAGTTTTCCATCTCGCCATCCAGGACAAAGGCTTGAAGCTTGCCCGTGGGCGCGTCCAAGACCAATTCCACATGGTATTCCTCCTCGCCCAAGACCACCGGTGTGCCGCCATGCGGCGGCTTGTCTTCGTGTTTATGCGCGGTGGCGGGCACGGTTGCGGCCGGCTGGCCGTCTCCACAACCGGCCAGCAAGCCGGCCAGGATGGTCAATGCTGCAATCGGCAATATTATTTTCATGTTGAGTTTTTCGATTTGCATTTGTTTAAGAAGTCGGCACCAGAAATTCGGCGACGTCCGTGCGGTAGGCCTTGATGGCGGGGACGATCCCGGCCAATGCGCCAAGGGTTATCAAGGCCAGCGGAGCCCAGAGCATCACCGGGTTGAACTTGCCGGGGTCCAGCACCACGCCGGTCTGGGCACGAATCACGCTGGCCGCGCCCACCATGATCGCACCGTAGAAGACAAAGGCGATCACCATGCCCAGCGCGGAAATAGTTGCCGCTTCCAGCAGGATGGCGCCAAAGATGGTTTGGCGGCGGGCGCCCAACGCGCGCAGGATGGCAATCTCCCGCCGCCGTTCATTCATCGAATTGTAGATGCTCGCCAGAATCGAAGCCGTAGCCACGAGCGCCACCAGATACGAAACCAGTTCCAGCAGGCGATCAAACCACCCGATCTTGCTGAACAACTCCGCCATGACCTGACCGATGGGCCAGGCGAAGGTGAGGCGGTTGCCCTGCTTGTTATACATCAGGTCCAGGCGGAAGCCCGTTGCTGCGCTCCCCGCCTTGAGTTTGACCAGCACGGCGCTCACATCCGTTGCGGCATTTGGATCGTGCCCGGTCATTTTCTGAATGCCTTCCAACGGAATCCAGACCACCCGGTCGGCCGGAGTGTTGGATGGTTTCAAGACTCCGACCACGACATAGGTCTCAGAGTGCTGATTCTTCTCATTATAAATCAGGCCGTGATATGGATGGAAAGTGTCACCAAGTTTCAGGCCGAGTTTCTGGGCCACAAAGCTTCCCACCACCGCTTCACGGCGGCCCGGATCAAAAAAATTGCCGCCGGGTTGGACCGCGTAATGTTTACCCGGCGCGTACTCCACCTTTTCAAACAGCTCCGGCAGCGTGCCCACCAGCCGGTAGCCCAGGTAATTGTCGCCCACGGCGATGGGGATGGCGGTTTCAACGCTCGGATTATTTTTGATGTCCTGGTAATCGGCCCAGGCCAGATTGCCGGGCGAGGCTTCGAGATGAAAGATGGCATTCAGCACCAGTTGCAGCTTGGAACCGCGCGCACCCAGCACGGCGTCAAAGCCGGCGTTCACTCCGGTGAATATGGCCTGCGACTGTTCCTTGACGGCCCACACCGACATGAGCAGCCCGCCGCCCAAGGCAATGGAAAGCGCCGTCACAATCGTGGAAAGCGCGTGTTGCCGGAGGCTTCTTAGAACTACCAGCCAGAGTGTCATATGGTTGCCTCCTGGACACTGGCGGCCGGTTGATTTGGGCAAGGCTGTGAACCTGTTCGAATTTCGCCAGGACGTCGCGGTCATGGCTTACCAACAAGAGCGCCGCGCCATTTTCCCGGCAGGTCTCGCGGATCAAATCAAGCGATGCATTGGCGTTCTTGTGATCAAGATTGCCGGTCGGTTCATCCGCGAGCACCAGTTTGGGACGATTCGCCAGGGCGCGCGCCACCGCCACGCGTTGTTGCTGGCCGGTGGAAAGCTGACGGGGATAATGTTTTAACCGCTGGCCCAATCCGACTCTTTCCAATAACGCCTGGGCGAAGGACCGATCCA
>JAQGPB010000234.1 GCA_028293265.1 Pedosphaera sp.
ATGAACAAGCACGCCGGCAGCTTCGATTTCATTCTCGACGCCGTTTCCGCCGATCACGACATTAACTCGTATATCAATCTGCTCGCCCGCGATGGCAACCTGACCCTGGTTGGCGCTCCGCCGAAGCCGCTGGGGATCACCGCTTTCGGCCTCATCGTGAGGCGCCGCAGCCTTTCCGGTTCCAGCATCGGCGGCATCGCCGAAACCCAGGAGATGCTCGACTTTTGCGGTGCGCACAACATTACCGCCGATGTCGAAGTCATCCCGATTCAGAAGGTGAATGAAGCCTACGAGAGACTGCTCAAATCCGATGTGAAGTATCGCTTTTCCATAGACATGGCCTCGCTTAAGTCCCAATAAAGAACGCGCTCCCGTTCACCAACCTGCCTGAGCCAGAATGATCCGGCGGGAAATGGGGAGCGCACGCGTCCCGCGTGCCGCCGACGGCGTCGCGCCGTCGGCTCGTTCCGCCTTTGCGCAGCACTGATTAGTTTGGGGAATATCGGAATCGAGGTTTGCGGCGGGACGCCGCAAACCACACGCCAGAGGCGTGTGCTCCCCATGCATCAGGAAAAACTTCCAATACGCCGCAAACGGAGGCATTATGGGCGCGTCTGACATGAATCTTCGCTTTTTGGCGAGGAATTATAAAAAATGAATTTCACTTTCCAATGCCGCTCCTGCCACAGCGCACAGGGCAAGCTGATCCTCGACCTCGGCGTCCAACCGCTCGCGAACAACCTGTTGCGTCCGAATGACTTGTCGCAGCCCGAACCGAAATTTCCGCTGCGCCTCGCGGTCTGCCAGTCCTGCTGGCTCCTGCAAATCGTGGACCTCGTCCCGCCCGTGCAGCTTTTCTCCGATTATCTCTACTTTTCCTCCTTTTCCGACCTGATGCTCCGCCACGCCAAGCAGGCCGCCGGCCGTTACATCCAGGAATTTGCCCTCGATAAAAAAAGCCTCGTCGTGGAAATCGCCAGCAACGACGGCTATTGCCTCCAATATTTCCGCGACGCCGGCGTGCCCTGCCTCGGCATCGAGCCGGCGGCGAACATCGCGAAGGTTGCCCAGGAAAAGGGCATCGAAACGCTGGTGAATTTTTTCGGCGGCGACGTGGCGCGAAAACTGGCGTCGTCCGGCCGGCCCGCCGATCTGATCTTGGGCAACAACGTTTTTGCGCACGCCCCCGACACGAATGATTTCGTGGCCGGCCTGGGCGCGCTGCTCAAGCCGCAGGGCCGCATCATTCTTGAATTTCCCTACGCGCTGGATTTCATCGAGAAAACGGAGTTCGACACGATTTACCACGAGCACGTTTTCTATTTCAGTCTGACGGCATTGAAACCGTTGTTCGAGCGGCACGGGCTCACGATTTTTCATGTCGAACGGCTGCCGATTCACGGCGGTTCGCTGCGGCTTTTTGCCGGCCACACTGGCGCGCATCCCGCGCAGGCGTCGGTGGCGGATTTGCTGGCGGAAGAGGCGCGCAAGGGCGTTCCTTCGCTGACTTGGTATGAAGGATTCGCCGGCAAGGTTTTGGAGATCAAAAAATCGCTGCGCGACCTGCTGCAGACCTTGAAGCAGCAGAAAAAATCGATCGCCGCCTATGGCGCGTCCGCCAAGGGCAGCACGTTGCTGAATTTTTTCGGCCTGGGCCGGGAGCAGCTTGATTTCGCTGCCGACCGCAGCACCTACAAGCAGGGCCGGCTGACGCCGGGCACGCACATTCCCATTGTGCCGCCCGAACAATTGCTGGAAAAAATGCCGGACTACACGCTGTTGCTGACCTGGAATTTCGCGGAAGAGATTCTCGGCCAGCAAAAGGCTTATCGCGAGCGCGGCGGGAAATTTATCATCCCGATCCCCAGGGTGACCGTGGTGTGAGATGAAATTTTCGCGCACAACCTTGGCCGGCCTCTGGCTGATCGAACTGGAGTTGCGCGAGGATGAGCGCGGATTTCTGGCGCGCACTTATTGCGAGCAGGAATTCGCCGCCCAAGGCCTGAACACCCACTGGCCCCAATGCAACCTCACCCTCACCAAAAAGCGCGGGATGATTCGCGGCCTGCATTACCAGGCCGATCCCAAACCTGAAATCAAACTCATCCGCTGCTCGGCCGGAGCCATCTTCGACGTGCTCGTGGACGTCCGCCGCGACTCCCCGACGTTCGGCCGTTGGGAGGGATTCGAGCTGACCGACGCCAATCACCGCATGCTTTACGTTCCCGGCGGTTTCGCCCACGGCTTCCAATGTATTGCGGACAATTGCGAAGTATTCTACCAGATGTCCGAGGTTTACATTCCAGAACTCGCCCGCGGCATCCGCTGGAACGATCCCGCGATCAACATCCAATGGCCGCTCGCAAGTCCCACATTGTCTGACCGCGACAAAAACCTGCCACCACTTTCCTCCCTCACGTGAAAATTCTGCTCACCGGCCCGACGGGATTCATCGGCTCGAACTTCGTGCGCCAGGCATTGGCGCGCGGGCATCAAGTTGCAGGCTTGGCTTTGCCCAGTGAGGCGTTGCCGACGAATTTGCCGGCACACAAGGATTTGGTCTGGCTGCGCGGCACGCTGGAGGAAGCACCATGGAAGGAGATCGCGGCGTTTGGCGCGGACGTGTGCATTCACATGGCGTGGATCACCACGCCGGGAGTTTATCTGGAATCGCCGGAGAATTTCCGTCTTTTGGAAAGCAGTCTGAATTTTCTTGCGCGCGTGCGCGAACTTGGGACTAACCACATCATCGGCTTCGGCACCTGCGTCGAATATCAAATCAGCCACGAACCGTTGTCCGAGGAAAAGACGCCCGTCGCGCCGGCCACACCTTATGCGCGCTGCAAAAACGATTTGCGGTTGGCCTTGGAGGCGGAAGCGAAAACGGGCGGATTGCAGTTTTGCTGGGCGCGGGTTTTTTATCCTTACGGGCCGGGCGAACATCCGTCGCGGTTGTGCAGCTCCATCATCCAAAAACTTTCGCGCGACGAAAAAATCGTTCTAAGAACGCCGGACAGCACCAAGGATTATATTTACATTGATGACCTCGCGGTGGCGCTGCTAACGGTGATGGAAAAAAAGTTTGGCGGAGTAATCAATCTGGGCACGGGAATCGGCGTCACCGTCAAGGAAGTCGCCCACTCTTTGGCGACGATGATGGGCAAGCCAGGCTTGATTTCCGAAATAGACCCGCCCGAAATAGACCCGCTCGGCTACGTGGTGGCAGACGCCTCGCGCCTGCGCGGATTGGGTTGGCGTCCGGCGCATACCGTGGCACAGGGGTTGCAGAAGCTGTATTTGGCGCAATCGCAAAAGTGAGCATCTCGCCACTGTTCCTGGTAAGCGCAAAAAAAATTGATTTTTTCCGGCCATGCAAAAAAATAAAGATGT
>JAQGPB010000259.1 GCA_028293265.1 Pedosphaera sp.
CGTTTTTGGGTCCACGTCATCAATGCCCAGGATTTCCACCTCTTCAGCTTTTGCGGCTACGAGCTTGCGTCCGCGGATCTCTCCATCCTCAAAACGCCAATCCACTTGGTCATTGACATGGAGGCCGGCGGCCTTGACGACGTCCGCTGGCAAGGTGGTCTGCCTCTTTTCCCGCACAATGGTTGCACTCATGGTGCAATTTTCCCATCAAAACGCTGATTTTCAAGCCTTTTTCAAATCGCCGTCGTTCGATGTTCTTCGATTAATTTCATCATCTTCCTGAAATTGCATAGCCAATGATTCAAAACGTTAAAACCAACACCGCCTACGGCTGGCTGATGCTCGCGGGCATCGCCGTCAGCATTTTTTTCTGGGCCCGGCTGGCCCGGCGTGATGACCGGTTGTTGATGATCTACGTTGCGGCGCTCATCGGCGCGTTTCTGGGCGCGAAGGTGGTTTACATTATGGCGGAGGGTTGGCTGCATTTTGGCGCGCCTGACATGTGGCTGCAACTGGCGACGGGCAAATCCATCCTCGGCGCGCTGCTGGGCGGTTATGCGGCAGTGGAAATTGCCAAGCGCCAGGTGCGCTATCAGGGAGCGACTGGCGATTGGTTCGCGTTGATAGCGCCATTGGGAATCGTGCTGGGCCGGATCGGCTGCCTGATGCATGGCTGCTGCCTCGGCCAAAAATGTGAACCGTCCTGGTTCACCTTGAACGATGCGGCGGGAACCTCGCGCTGGCCGGCGGTGCCGGTCGAAATCCTGTTCAATCTCGGAGCTATCGCCGCCTTCTTTATTCTGCGCCGGAATCGGCGGCTGGCCGGACAGCATTTCCATCTCTACCTGATGGCGTATGGCGGCTTCCGTTTTTTTCATGAATTTCTTCGTGACACACCGCGCGTGGCCGGGTCAATTACCGGTTATCAGTTCGCCGCGCTGGCGGTCTTGATATTGGGTGTGATCGGTTTTGTTAAGCGACGAAACCAAATATCCGAGAAGCAAGCTGCGCCGATTGTGCGAGCGGTACCCGAAGCATGAACCGAAAACTCAGCCCAGCCTGGACCCTGGCCATTCTGACAGGATTAAACCTGTTTAATTACGTGGATCGGGCGGTGCTCAACGCGGTGCGAACGCCCATGGCGACGGAATTCGGGATCAATTATCAGGCTTCCGGGATTGCTTTTACCGCATTCATGGTCGGTTACTTTGTCACGTCGCCGCTTTTTGGTTATCTCGGAGACCGCGCTTCGCGGAAATGGCTGATCGCCATTGGAATTTTTGTGTGGAGTCTGGGAACGGTGTTGACGGGGTTCGCCGGGACTTTCACCGTGCTGCTGGCATATCGCGTACTGGTGGGAGTGGGCGAGGCGAGCTATGCCACCATCAGTCCGGGACTGATTTCTGACACGTTCGAATCGAAGCGACGCAATAATGCGCTGACCATTTTCTTTGTCGCAATTCCGGTGGGATACGCGCTGGGTTATTTGTTCGGCGGTGAGATGTCGAAGCATTTTGGGTGGCGCAGCGCATTTATCTGGGCCGGAGCGCCGGGTTTGTTGCTGGCATTGATTTTACTTCCGTTCCGCGAGCCGGAACGAGGACAGGCGGATGCCAACTCGCAAGCCGCGTTGACAAAACCGAGTTTGAAGGAGTTCCTGAAACTGTTCGGAAACGGGAAGTATATGTTGGTGGTCTGGGGATATGTGGCATATACGTTCGCGCTCGGCGCATTCAGCTTCTGGGGGCCGACTTTTCTGGAGCAGGTGCATGGATTGCCCCTGTATAAGGCGGACCGCTTTTTCGGCGCGGTGATCGTGGTGGCGGGTTTACTGGGGACTCTGGGTGGAGGTTTCGTGGCGACGGCATGGCAAAAACGAAATCGGGCGGGCTACGCGTGGATGCTGGCCGGTTCAATGCTGCTGGCGGTTCCAACTGCTTTACTGGCGTTGTGGACGGCCGACAAAACCTTGGCGATGAGCTTCCTGGCGGCAGCGATTTTTCTGTTGTTTGTATCCACCGGGCCAGTGAACACGCTGATCATTGAAACCGTGCCGGTCAATCTGCGTTCAAGCGCGATGGCGCTTTCGATTTTCATGATTCATTTGTTTGGAGATATGTGGTCGTCGGCAATCGTAGGAGGATTGGCGGATTACTGGCACAATCTTCAGCGGGCGGTTTTGATCTTGCCGGCGGCGTTGTTGGTGGGCGCGTTGTTGTGGCTTTGGCTGGCAGTGAAGACGATGCGTGAGAAAAAAGATGCGAAGATGGAGGATGGACGGAATGAAAAATCGAGGGTAGCGGACGGAGGATAGAGGATGGAAGGGGGACAAACCAACCAATCGCCCAAGGCCGGTCCATCTTTCGGCGAGGCGTTTCGATTTTGGTTGAAGCTGGGGCTCATCAGTTTTGGCGGGCCGGGCGGGCAGATTGCCATCATGCAATCAGAGCTGGTGGAGAAACGGAAGTGGATCAGCCAGGCGCGTTTTTTGCATGCGCTCAACTATTGCATGTTGCTGCCGGGCCCGGAGGCGCAGCAGTTGGCGACCTACATTGGCTGGCTGCTGCACCGGACCTGGGGCGGGATTGTGGCGGGAGCGCTGTTTGTGCTGCCATCGGCGGCGGTTCTATGGACGCTGAGTTACGTGTATGTGGCGTACGGAAAAGTGCCGTGGGTGGCGGCCGTGTTTTACGGATTGAAGCCGGCGGTGCTGGCGATTGTTGCGTCGGCGGTGATACGGATTGGGCGCAAGGTCTTGAAAAACGGGGTGATGTGGTCACTGGCGGGGATGGCGTTCGTGGCGATTTATTTTTTCAAGGCGCCGTTTCCGCTGATCATACTGGCGGCGGGCCTGATCGGGTTGGCGGGAGGGAAATTCTGGCGCGAGAAATTTCTGGTGATCAAAGCGGATGGCGGCGAAGCGGCGGACGAGAGCGTCATCGGCGATTCAGGCGAAGTGCTGGAACACACGCGGCCTTCCTTGAAGCGGGCGTTGAAAGTCTGCGTGGTGTGCCTGGCGTTGTGGTGGGGTCCGGTGCTGCTGGTCGGGGCGATTTTTGGGCGCGACCATGTTTTGTTCCGGGTAGGAATTTTTTTCAGCTAGGCGGCGATGGTCACGTTCGGCGGCGCATATGCGGTGCTGCCGTACGTGTCGCAACAGGCGGTGGAACATCATCACTGGCTGACGGCCGGACAGATGTTGGACGGGCTGGGCTTGGCCGAGACGACGCCGGGGCCGCTGATCATGGTGTTGCAGTTCGTCGGTTTTCTCGGCGGCTGGAATCAACCGGGCCAGCTCGCGCCGCTGATGGTTGCGACCTTGGGCGCGTTGATCACGACGTGGACAACTTTTGTGCCGTGTTTCTTATGGGTTTTTCTGGGCGGCCCGCATATCGAGCAATTGCGGGGCAATGTGAAGCTCACCACTGCCCTGTCCGCAGTCACGGCCGCAGTCGTGGGTGTGATTCTTAATCTTGCCGTCTGGTTCGGGCTGCATGTGGTTCTGCCGTCGGCGGGGAAGGCGGATTGGTTTGCCGTGAGTGTCAGCGTGCTGGCGTTTGTTGGCATTATAAAATGGAAATGGGATGTTATTCCCGTGGTACTGGGGAGTGGATTGTTGGGGATTGGTTATACGCTAATGATTCATGGATAAGGAAATCCTGAATCGTACGTTTGCACTGCGGCGGCAAGGTTGAAAAACTTCCGCCTTGTTATGTCGGCGGCTAGGGGAATCAGTTGCTTACTTCGCCCCCTGATCAATCCAAGCACGGATAAGTGCGACTTGATCGGGCGTAAAAGGTTTTGCCGGAGGGCCGCTGGGGCCGCGGGGAGGTCCGCCGTTAGGTCCGCCCGGTCCAGGAATGCCTTGGCCATCGGGTCCGCCGGGGCCACGACTGGCGCCGCCCGGAGGCACGCCTGGGCCACCGTTGGGACCGGGGCCTGGGCCGCCCGGCCCGCCTCTGGGCTTGCGTTTGGGAGGCATGGCGGTGCTGTCATCCTGCTGGGCCACGGCGAGGACGAGCAAACTTTTCGCGCTGTCTCCAGAAACCACCATCTTGCCGGCTTTGCCGCCTTTGAGCACTGCCTCCAGCGAATCGAGGCGCAAATCGCCCTTCTGTCTTTCCTCACCGTGACAACCCTGGCACGAAGCTTTGAAAAGCGGCTGGATGTCCTTGTCGAAAGTAACCGGCTTTTGGGCAGCAGGCGGCGGTAGTTTGCTGGCGTCAAGCTTCGTGATGTTCCACTTGTCTTCGGCCATCGATGGCAGAGCGACAGTGGCAAGTCCCAAGAGCAGCAAAGCAGAAACGTTGTTCATAATGGTTTGTGGGCAGCTTATTTCTTGCGGGCAGACCGTAACAAAATTCCCGGTGGTTACAAGTAATTCCTGATACTATGGCTGGTTCCGTTGGCTGACCTCCCTAAGAAAATGAAGACAGGAGTCTGCTAGACTGATTGAATAAAGGTGCCGTTTGGGAATAAATTTTTCTTGAAACAATGGCACACATGGCCGATGTTTGGCGGTCTTGAGTCCTGCAATTTGCATTTGCTGTTGCGAGCCTATGTCCGAGAGGGGAAATCTTCTTTCACGGAATCCGAATATTTGTGCCTCCTGTTCCAGCCTGTTGGACGGGATGGGGGACAACAACCCGGCTGATGAGCTGTTTGCGGAACCGGAACCCCAAAAGAACCAGACGACTGGCACCTTGAGCCAGTCCATTGCGCAAGCGGGTGACGAAGCTTCACCCGAATATCATCCCACTTTGGATGAATCTCGCGTAGCGGGTTATTGAACTTCTGCCTTTTCTGCTTTCGGCCTGCTTCCCTTCGGGCGCTGCCATCATCCGAAAAAACTTGCCCCCACCAGCCCCTGTGGTAGAATCTCCCCCGTGAGTAGTGAGCGACGGGAGGAACGCGCTCTTTGAAATGGGGCTGAAAGGGGTTGGACGAGTGAATTACCTGATAATTCCCCGCCAAACCGTCATTTCACCCAATAAAATCAAGCCAACCAACGCCTAAGACCGCCTCCGCCCGCATTCGCCCGCCTCTGGCTGCAAAATGTGATAAACCGCGCCGCCTGGCCCATCCCGCCCAAAACCATCAACTTTCAACCCTCAACCATTTCCGCGCGGAGTTTCTCACCAAATCTCGCCAAATCTCACGCTTCACCCCGCCGCCCGAAACGCAGATTGAATCCTCCCCACCCCTGTCGTAAGGTACCGTCATGTTCGATTCGCTGAGCAACAAGCTCCAAAGTGCTTTCAAGAATTTGCGCGGCCTCGGTAAAATCTCCGAGACCAACGTCGCCGATTCCCTGCGCGAAGTCCGCATGGCCCTCCTGGAAGCCGATGTCAATTTCAA
>JAQGPB010000027.1 GCA_028293265.1 Pedosphaera sp.
ATTATGCGATACGGGCTTCTCAACATAAACATCGCGCCCGGACTGCACCGCCCAAATGGCGGCCAGCGAGTGCCAGTGATTCGGCGTGGCGATGCTGATGGCGTCAATATCGTCATTTTCCAGCAGCTTGCGAATGTCCTGGTAACCCGCGACAGGTTCGTTTTTGTCCTGAAAACTTTTGACCTCGCGGCCAAGGACTTTGCTGTCCACATCACAGAGAGCGACGATGCGGACGCCTTTGGTTTCGTGAAAACCCTTGAGATGGTCCTTGCCCCGTCCATTAAACCCAACAACAGCAATGCGAATATCATCATTCGCGCCGCGCACGCGGGCGTGGACATTGCGCTGGGGCGTTGTTTTGCAACCGGTCAGCCCGGGCCACAGGCTGAGCGAAGCAGCAGCGACGGCGGAAGATTTCAGAAACTGCCGGCGGTTTTGTTTTTGGGAGTTCATAATCAATGTTCTGCAGCCGAATGGGCATACTCTTGATACATCTCAGCAACTCGAGCCTGCTTTTCGTCGCCTTCGTGAAGGTAAAAACGATAGCGGAAGGCAACGCTTTGACCGGCAGGAATCGTCAGGTCGCCAGCATGTGCAGGTTTTTTCTCGAAGTCATGGAGGCCAAAGGGATTGACAGCGAACAAACCGTAATCGCGTACGTGCCACGTGGTCGGATGGCGCGGATTGGAAGGATGATCAAAAATGGCGACGCCAACAATCTTATCGTCCACTGGCCCATAATAATCGCACCAGTCAGCATGTTTGCCCCAGGTGTCGCCGTCGCGCACGCCCTCACTATTTACGATGTGGCCGTGGCCAACCTTGCCTTTGAGCCGCATGGTTTCAGCGAGGCGCATCGCCATGGTGCCTTCCTTGGTATCGTTGAAAGTCACGTCGCCGTTCGAGGCATGAATGGTGACATCAAAATCGAACATGCACCCTCCGGGATGATTATAGACGCGAAAAGTGCGGTCGTCCGTGCAAACCACTTTGCCATCGTTCGCAAGCCATTTGTCACGCGACTTGATCACGCCGGAATCGCGGCCAGATTTGATATCCGTGAATCCGTCGTGGACGATTTTGCAGAAGCCTTTGCCCTCGGTCCAGAAATCAAGTCCGTTGACCGCGCCGTGGGCGAACCAGAGCGAGCGATGATGGGGATGGTCGTGTTCTTCATTCTCGGGGCTTTTCATCGGCCAATTGCGCGTCATGGGCAGGCTCTCCGGCCCGAGCACGGGATAAAAATAAGGGCGCGGCACGTCCTTGTAATAATATTCGGTAAACAGTTTGCCATTAACCTCCACGCGGACGGTGTCGTTGGTAGTCCGGATGATGTTGACCCCAGTATCGGAGCCTTCACCGGCGATAGCGGAGCATTCGGTGAAAGCCGCCAGCAGAAGGACGGGCAGCAAATTGCAAATCAATGAGACACGCCTGAGGGACATGTTGCAGAGCATACTGAGAACGGGGTCTGGGTCAATTATGAATATGAATCATACTGTCCGGCGGACGGGTGGCGGGATCGAAAAGCAGCACCTGGCTTTCATGAACCCAGCCGATGCGTTGGGCGGGATCAACCACCTGGAGCCAGCCGTCTTTCTTGTCGGTCACGTCGAGTTCCGCGCCGTCGCGGACTTTGAAAATGCTGGGGGATTCCTCAAGCGGGCCGTTGCGCACATCGGCCTCGCCGACTATCACGATGGCCGAAGATCTCAGGTAATCCACGTTGAGGGTGACACCGAGACAGAGGCCAAAACAAGCGGCAGCGCTGGCCGAAGCCATGATAAAGTTTCGCAAACTTCCGCTGAATGCCGGACGCCATTGTTTGACGGCGAGCAGAATGAAGAACGCCCAAAGCGCGGCAACACTCAGAAGCGTCCATTCATTCAGGCTTACACTGCCAAGCCAGTAGCGCCACTGGTCGCCATGATACGGCGAACCGCCGCGGGCGCGGGTGCGGGCAAGCTGGAGATTCGCGCGCAAATCGCGGTCGCGCGGAGCAAGTTGCTGGGCCTGCCGATACGAAGCGATGGCGCGGCCAATCTGGCCAAGCTTGAAGAAAGCATTGCCACGATTGAAATAAAGCGATTCGGAAACATTTCCACCTTCAAGAAGCTTGTCATAGGCGTTGACAGCTTCGGAGTAACGGCCTTGTTCGTATAGTTTGTTGGCGGACTCGAAATCGGAAGAAACATCTGCCGCAGGCAGAGCAACCGTTGCCAGCAACAGGAAAAATAAAACCATCAAGGCCCGGCTGATGTGTGATTGCAGATTGAAATTTGGGAAATGCATACGATCCGGTTTTAATTTGCCTGCATCGCCAAAATGTAATCTGTTCCTGCCCATTTCCCGGTTCATGCGTTGACCTTTTTTAGATCATTCAAAGCAGTTTCAACTTTGGGAACGAGGGAGACGAGTTCCGCGTTAGTGGTTTGCCGGGCGTAACGGGCCTGGTTGCAGGTTTGAAACAATTCGCGCAGCGCGGCGAGTTGTTCCTCGGGCACTTGCAGCGGACGCAGACGTTCATCCAAGACGGCCTCGGTGATGGCCGAGGCGGGCAGATCAAGGCGTTCGCCGAGGCGTTCCTGCAACAGGCGAAATAAGGTGGCGAAAAAAACGGCGGGTTGATTGGCATCAGCAGATTGCCGCAGGTCGCGCAAACCGGAGCGGATCGTTTGCTCAACTTGTCGCTGGCGTCGCA
>JAQGPB010000301.1 GCA_028293265.1 Pedosphaera sp.
TTACGTGCAGGTGCTGGAGCGCAATCCGCCGCCGGCCGATTACACGTCGGCGATTGACGACAAGCCGGAGCGCGAATCGTATCTGCTTTGCCTTGATCCCCGGACGGGCAAGAATATTTGGCGGCATGTTCGTCCGACCGACGCGAAAAATGAGTCGCAGGAAGCGTATTCTTCGCCGATACCCAATATCGCGGGCAAGCAGGGGCCGGAAATCATCATGATGGGCGGCAATTGTACGACGGCGCACGACGCGCAAACGGGCGAGGAATTATGGCGTTGTGGCGGATTGAATTCGCGGGATGATTCGTATTTTCGGGTGGTGCCGTCGCCGGTGGTGGCGGACGGGATGATCATTTCGTGCGCGCCGAAAAAGGAGCCGGTGTTCGGCATCAAGGACGACGGCAAGGGATTGGTGACGGACACGGCAATTGCCTGGACGTTCAAGGAGTTTCCGAGCGATTGCGTGACGCCGCTATATTATCAGGGAAAATTATTTGTGCTCGATGGCGACAAACAGGTGATGACGTGCCTCAAGCCGAAGACCGGCGAGACAATCTGGCAGGGCAAAATGGGTACGCGCGAAATATTCCGCGCTTCGCCGACGGGCGCGGATGGAAAGATTTATTGCATCAGCGAGAATGGCACTGTCGTGGTGCTCTCGGCGGGCGATGAGTTCAAGATTTTGGCGACGATTCCGATGGGTGGCGAGCCGGTGCGGTCGTGCATCGCGGTGTCGGACGGGCAGTTGTTTATACGGACGGCGGACAAGTTGTATTGCGTGGGGAAGAAATAATGGAGTTATTCCGTCATGAAAGAGGAAACAGTCGCTGGGGCTGTGACGCGGCGTGGTTGCCGTGTGCGCGTGGTAAAAGCGGCAGAGGACTGCCGCAGTCCAAGACCTGGCGGAAATCCGGACGAGCTTCTTGGTCGCGCAAGCGTTTTGGAGTGCGGCGGGGGGGGAAATCGGATGTCCCGCCCGGCAGTCAGCCTCAGCCGCCTTTGGCCACAAGGTCGTATAGCTGAATGTCCCTGAATTTTTGCAGGTCCCGATCAAATGAGGCGACGAAGCCCTTGTCATGGGCAGCGGTAGCAGCCAGGTAAGCGTCGCCAAAATCCACATTTTCGGAAATAACCCGCTGCAAGGCGTCGAGCACGCAAGTCCCATGCTCAAATTCCACACTGCCAGCCCGAATGAACGGCTGCAGCTTTCTGGCGGCGTCAGGATGTGACAACTTATAGGTGGTGGTGAAGGCAAAAAAAACTTCGTTGATGGTTACGGCAGAAATGAACAGTGCAACCTTGCCATCAACCGCTTTTTGAAACAATCGGGCGGCCGCCGGAGAATGCTTTGGATCATCATTACGTAAGAACCGGAGAATAACGTTGGCGTCCAGGTGAATGCGCTGGCTCATTTCGACAGACCTTCAGAAGCGGCATTGCGGCCGATCTCCCTTCGTGCTTTCTTCTTTTCCGCGGGATCACGTGGCTTGCCATCGCTGGCGCTGCCGAGCAGCGACATCAGGTCCGGTGTGGGTGAAACGCGCGCCGTTCCATCGGGGTTGGCTTCCCACAAGACTTGCGAAGTTTTCCAACGCTTGCGAAAAATGGAAGGAATCGTAGTCTGCCCTTTACTTGATATTTGAGTCTTTACCATGATCAATCAGTAAAGCGCCAGGGCTATTTTGTCAAGTTTTCTCAATATCGCAAAGCTTCATGATCGGTTCGCCTTGCCCGAAGCGGCGCGGCCTGTTTCACTGTCGTCCGTGTCTTAGCCCTACAAAATCGCGACACCACTTTATAGAAAATAACAAAAAATTTATGGAAATGGCAACCAGCGGACAAAAACCCTCTATTTACAATGTTATTGGAATTTTTTGACGGAAGAATTTAAAGGGCTGTCGGCGCTGGCTCCGGCGTATGTTAAATAGCGTCATCTTCCTTCTAATTTGTAATCTCCGTTCATTCTATATGGGTCATGGTGGAGAATCGAATCATTATCCCCATAAACTGGCTCCTGAAAGTCAATATAAATATGCCCGTTGCTAAATGTCATCGAGCCTAGTAGGGCTTGCGCTGCCCATCCATACTCGTCGTCTGGGGACCTGCCATGCCACAAAATTAATTGGTCAGCCGAGACCACACCGTTGGTCGTCTTCGTAAAAATCCAATTTGACTCGGAGATTGTCTGTGGCTTTTGCGGGAAATTGCAAGGTCCTCCGAACGACCGATAAGCGAAATCAACCTGAATGACAAAGCCATGATTCTTGTCAGACGAGACGTGGGCGACTGAACTACGCTTTAAATTGTCGCCGCAACCTGCGAGCAACAAAACAAGAAATAAGGCTGGAATCTTTCGCAACATACGTGAGCCGCCTAATTATTGACTATAAAACTGCCGGTTCGTACGTTAAAAACTATCCCTCAATTTCAGGAAATCAAACCTAATTTGATTTTGACTTCGCTCCGCTGGATGGATTAACGAGTTGGATTTGTTAAATATTTAAATGAAATTGGCCTTTAAGATCGCAACGCTGCTTTATTGTTTCAATGAGCGCGATGACGTGCTGCTGCTGGAACGGGCGCAGGAACCGAACCGGGGCCTGTGGAGTCCGTGCGGCGGGAAATTACACACGGAGAGCGGCGAGTCGCCCCATGCCTGCGCCTGCCGCGAGGCGTGGGAGGAAATGGGCTTGCGCATCACACCGGCGGAGTTGCATCTCACGGGCACGGTCGCCGAGCGCGCGTATGAGGGGCAAAGCCATTGGCTGATGTTCCTGTTCGAGGTGAAACGGAAATTGACGGCCGTGCCCGCGCCGCATCGCGAAGGAAGGTTCAAGTTTTTTTCAAGGGACGAATTGGCTTCGTTGAAAATTCCACAGACGGACAGGGAACAAATCTGGCCGTTGTTCTGGCGGCATCGGGGCGGGTTTTTTGCAGCGGCGTGCAATTGCCTTGCGGATGGACGTTATGAATGGACTTTGGAGGAGTCACATGCCTGAGGAACCGATCATTGATTTGCAGAGCGACCATTATTTCATGGGCGAGGCGTTGCGGCAGGCGGCGCGGGCTTATGAGGCGGAGGAGGTGCCGGTGGGCGCGGTGGTGGTGCGCGAGGGGCGGATCATCGCGCGCGCGTTCAACCAGGTGGAGTTGCTCAAGGACGCAACCGCGCACGCGGAAATGCTGGCGCTCACGCAGGCGGAGGAAGTGGTGGGCGACTGGCGGCTGACAGATTGCACCTTGTATGTGACTAAGGAGCCGTGCCCGATGTGCGCCGGGGCCATCGTGCATGTGCGGCTGGCGCGGGTGGTTTTTGGTGCCAGCGATCCCAAGGGCGGGGCGGCAGGCGGCGCGCTAAACCTGCTCCAATTCCCGTCCTTCAACCACCAATGCGAAATCACTCGCGGCGTGCGCGAAGCGGAATGCCGCACGTTGCTGCAAACATTTTTTGCGGAACAACGCGCCCGGAACCAGAAAACGGCGGGGAATGGCCCGCCAGCGGAGGCGGGGTAGGATGCGTGTGGCGTTACAATGTTACAATGGTACAGCGTCGTCCGTTGCAACCATGTAACATTGTAACGCTGTAACGACCCAATCCCTTAACTCACCGCGAGCAGCGAGACTTTTTCGTTTTTTTCGTTGCGGGCAATGCCTTGCGCGCGCGGGTCGAGGACGGGTTTGCCGTCCACGAGGAATTGATAGTGGTGATGGCCGTGATTGAGGGGAATCTGGAGGAGCCACGCGCCGTCGGGTTGGCGTTTCATGGGAAAAGCGGCGGGGTCCCAATCATTGAAATCACCAATCAACGTCACCTGCTGGGCGCCCGGCGCGACACAGATGAAGTTGACCGGTTTGGCCATTTTTTTGGCGGAGTAAGGGTTGTGATGATTATTATTGGAGTTCGAATGCGAGTGTGACGTGTGCATCTTGATTACAACATTTTGCGGTTTTCCAAACGTTTC
>JAQGPB010000304.1 GCA_028293265.1 Pedosphaera sp.
TTCGTGTTCTTTTCGTGGGCGAAGTCCCGCGTCCCCGTCTTGTCCGGGAGCAGCGCCGAGATGTCATTGTTCGAAAAACCCGCCGCCTTCAAGTCATCCACGATGCGGCCCGCGCGCACTTCATCGGGCACCAGACAAAATACTGATTTCGCTGCCATAAGCTTTTTTTCCTTTTTTTGTTTGTTATTGGTTTCCTGATTTCACTTCCAATTGGTCATCCACCGTCGCTCCGCCAGCCGTGCTTTGCGCGATCGCCTCAATCGCCTGCTTTTCCTCCGCGCTGTTCACCGGGCCGCGCAACGTCACCTTCCCGTTCGCCGTGATGATCTTGATGTTCTTGGCCGTGGTAGATAGCGCCGGATCTTTCACGACCGCCTGGCGGATTTTTTGGGTGGTCTCGATATCGGCGGCGCTCTCGCCCTGGTCTCCGGGCGTCAGCATGTTGGTGGAACGATCACGGACATTCCTGGCGGTATTGTCCGGGCCTGCGTTTGTGGCCACATTGGTATCTCCGGAATACAGGCTGCTCGCCGTGTTCGAGGCCCGCGAAGTTGCCGACAACACATTCGACTCCGCCTGCTGCGTCATGCTCTCATTCGTGGAAACCATCGAAGACGAACTCGAACCACTGTTATCCGCGTTGCGATTGCAACCCGCCATCAGCGCGCCCATCCCGACCATTCCGACTAGCAACCAAGTTTTCATAGAAGAATTAAGTCAAACCGCCTTTATTGTTTGGCTGCAACGTCCGCCATTACCGGCCGCCCCGCCATGGGGTCTTGTGCCCCCCGTCCTCTGCCATTCGATGTTCGATGTTTGCGTCATCTGTCTCCCTCTCTTTCAGCCCGCAAGCCGCCCCAAACGAAACACGCGACACGCAACAACAACTGACAACAGACCACACACCTCTACTCTCTACTTCCCATTCACCAATACACACCTGAACCCATTAAACTCCGAAACTTGGTCCGGCAAACCATCGTTCCGGCACGAGGACAGCAACGACGCCTGAAACACCGTCGTCCAGGAGCTGCCGCGCAAGACATGCGTCCTTTCACTGTATGAATACCAGTCCTCGCACCATTCCCGCACATTGCCGCCCATGTCAAAAAGGCCGTTGCGGTTCGGCGCGAAACTTCCCACCGGCGAGGTGAAATCAAAATGATCGGTCTTGAGCGCGCGCCCAAAATTCCCCGCGCCGGCCGGCGGCGGCCAGCGGTTGCCCCACGGAAAAATCCCGCTGACCTTCCCGTCGTTCTCCACCGGCCTCCTGTCCGATTCCGGCTCCAGCCCCACCGCCGCGCTCCATTCCGCGTCCGTCGGCAGCCGATAGCGCTGGTCGCCGCCAATTTCTCCAGCCTGACGTTCCTTGTCAGTCAACCACGCGCAAAAGGCCGTCGCGTCCTCCCACGAAACATTCACCGCCGGGTGATTCGGCCCCTGCTTAAAATCCGGCTTCGTCCAGGGCCGCTGCGTCGCCTCCGCAAACGCCTGATAATCCTGCACCCGCGTATCCGTGACCGCGAACAACACCGCCGTTCCCGGCACCGGAACGAACCGCAACCCCAGCGAATTGACCCATGTCTTTCCCACCTGCGGAACGACTGCTTCAGCCGGTTCGCTGGCTTTTCCCGCTTGCGGAACGACAGGCACAACCGGCTCACTGACGGGCAGCAAGTTGAGTTTCGGCAGTTCCAGCGGCGGCGGTTTGACTATCACCGGCTCAGGCGGCGGTTGGGGCAGCTTGATCGGCGGCGGATGGTCGTCAGTGACAGGCGGAGGCTCGGTCTGCAGCGTGCTGGGCGCCGGAATTACGTCGGTCGCAGCAACCGCCGCCGGCGCAGACACGCTGCTGGCCGAGTTGGACTGGTGTAAGTTTTCCTCGGGAGAATTCTTCGCCACGGCATTCTCCGGCAGCGCAACTTTTACGGTCTCCTTCGGTTGCGAATTGGCAGCCGGAGCATTGGTTGCGATGGCATCACGAGGCGGCGCAGCCTTGGCATCCCTCTTCGGCTCCGAATGCCAGAATGCCAGCCGCAGCAGCCCCAAGATCAAAACCACCGCAACCCCCGCCACAATAAAGCTGTTCCACGCCCGCCCGCGTGCCGCATCCTGGGCTTCCACCGTGTCGGGGGTTTGGGCCGATTTCACTTCACGCAATGTCTCATTCGCGCGCGGCAACGGGATTGCGTCAACCGTCGGCGGCGCGGTACTGACCTGGGTTTGTGCGGTGATTGGTGTGTCAGCCACCGGGCCGCCTTGCAAACGTTCCAGGAAGGCGCGCGCGCTTTGCGGCCTTTGGCTGGCGTCCTTGGCCAGGCAGGATTTGATCAGCGCACTCACCGGAGCCGGCACGTCATTGCTCAGTTCAAATTCCGCCAGCCGCTCCGCCAGCGGTTGCGCCGGAATATTTCGCACCTGATGCGGAATGTCCCCCGTGTGAAACGGCGGCTTGCCCGTCAACAATTCATAAAGCGTCACCCCCAGCGCATAAATATCATCCGTCGGCCGGGGCTTCTCGCCGTTCATCTGTTGCGGGCTCATGTACAGCATCGTCCCGCTCGTCGCATGCCGCTGCGAAACGCGGCTCATTGAATCCGTCACCGTCGCCGCAATCCCAAAATCCGCCAGCTTCACGCTTCCCCGGCTGTCCACCATCACGTTTGAAGGCTTGAGATCGCGGTGGATGATTTTTTCGCCGTGGGCATATTCCAGCACCTCGCACAATTGCCCCACCAGTGGCTGGAGAAACTCCCATTTCAAAAGGCGGTTCGGCTGTTGCAGCCGCACCCCGGCCAGCGTGGGTCCATCCACATACTCCATTGCAATAAACGCCAGCGCGG
>JAQGPB010000340.1 GCA_028293265.1 Pedosphaera sp.
AGTCGGATTTGCAGAAGTCCATTGACGGTCTACGGGATTCATTGGAGCCGCGCCAATTGTCCGGGCAGGTCGGGGAACAAATCAATGAAACAATCCACAAAGCTGCCGAATGCGGGCGGCAATTGTCCGACCGCCTCGCCGACCTGGAAATGTATGACCGCCGCTCAGCCAGCCTCGCCCACCGCTTGTATCGCGAGGTGTTGCAATGCCGCATGCGCCCGTTCGGCGACGCGGTTCGGCGGTTTCCACGCATGGTGAGGGACCTGGCCCGCGAGTTGGGCAAAGCAGTGCGTCTGGAAGTCATTGGCGAAAACACGCAGGTGGACCGCGACATCTTGGACAAACTCGACGCCCCCCTGGGCCATCTTTTACGCAATGCTGTGGACCATGGTTGCGAATTGCCCGAGGTGCGCCGGCGGGCGGGCAAACCCGTCGAGGGCGTGATCCGGCTCGAAGCGCGCCATAGCGCGGGGACGCTCGTCGTCACCGTTGCTGACGATGGGGCGGGAGTTCATCCGGAGGAGTTGCGCGAAAATGTTTTGCAAAAACGATTGGCGGATCCCGGCGCAGCCGCAAATTTAAGCGAGGCTGAATTGCTGGAATTTTTGTTGCTCCCAGGGTTCACCATGAAGTCCGCCGTCACCGAGCTTTCCGGCCGCGGCGTCGGGTTGGACGTGGTTCAAAACATGGTCAGGAGTGTCCGGGGGAATATTCGCATCGCAACACAACCGGGCCAGGGCATGCGGTTTCAACTGCATCTGCCGCTCACGCTTTCGGTGGTGCGCGCCTTGCTCGTGGAAATCGCGGCGGAACCTTACGCCATCCCGCTGTCACAGATCA
Source organism: Pedosphaera sp. (assembly GCA_028293265.1). Next base: position 841 of record JAQGPB010000340.1, read on the forward strand.
GCCGCACCCTGAAGCTGCCCCGCGAAGACCTCGCCATGCTCGAAGGGCGTCCGTATTTTACATCGGCCAGCCAACAGATCAGTCTGCTGACTGCACACCAGGTGTTGGAATGTGATGAAAGGCCGGTTGAAAATGGCGAGTTGTCGGTGGTTGTGCTGGGCGAACGCGCGAACCGGCACGGTTTGGTGGTGGACCGGTTCCTCGGCGAGCGCGAATTGGTTGTTCAGGCGCTGGATGTGCGCCTGGGCAAAATCAAAAATATCAACGCCGGATCGCTCATGGAAGACGGTTCGCCAGTTTTGATCATTGACGTGGATGATATGCTGCTGTCCATTGAAAAATTGATTTCGGCGGGCGCGTTGCACCAGGCGGGCCTGATAAAACCGGCCCCTGTAAAAAACCTCCCTCCGCACAACTGAATCGGACATGGCAGACCCTGAAAACATCAAATTCCAAGCCCCCGGAGCCGCAGCACGGTTTCCGTCGCCAGACTATCACGTCATGGTGCTTCTTGTGGACGATCAGGCGATGGTTTGCGAGGCGATTCGCCGGAGCCTCGCGACCCAGCCGGACATTGACTTTCATTATTGCGCTGACCCTGAAGAGGCGATTGCGGTGGCAAACCAAATCAAGCCCACGGTGATTTTGCAGGATCTGGTGATGCCCGGCATGGATGGCTTGACGCTGGTGAGCCGATTTCGCGCCAATCCGGCCACCAAGGAAACACCCATCATTGTGCTTTCGACCAATGAGACACCGCAGGTCAAAGGCCAGGCGTTCGCGGCCGGCGCAAACGATTACCTGGTCAAGCTGCCGGACAAGGTCGAGCTGATCGCGCGGCTCCGTTATCATTCCAAGGCTTACCTGAACCAGCTTCAACGCGACGAGGCATATCGCGCCTTGCGGGAAAGCCAGAAACAACTGGTCGAGAGCAATTCTTCGCTGCTGGCTCTAAATCAAAAATTGGAGGATGCCACGCTCGCCAAGTCGGAGTTTCTCGCCAACATGAGCCATGAAATCCGCACCCCGATGAACGGCGTCATTGGCATGACCGCATTGCTGTTGGACACGGAATTAACCGATGAACAAAGGGAGTATGTCGAGGCCACGCGGAGCAGCGCCGACGCGATGCTGACCATCATCAATGACATCCTGGATTTTTCCAAAATTGAATCGGGCAAATTGGAGTTGGAAAGTCATCCTTTTGAATTGCACACCTGCATCGAAGAAGCGCTGGATCTGCTCGCCCCCAAGGCCTCCGAAAAGGGGCTGGATCTCGCCTACTTGGTGGAAGATTCCATTCCTAAAATTTTAGTGAGCGATGTCACGCGCCTGCGTCAGATTCTGGTCAACCTGATTGGCAATGCCGTGAAATTTACGCAGCACGGCGAAGTGGTGCTGGAAGTCAAGCCGGCCGGACACGGCGTGCGCAGTCCCGGACCAGGCAAGGAGAAGGACACCGATTTCATCCGCCATCCTGAGCAATGGCTGCTCCATTTTTCAGTGCGCGATACCGGGCCGGGCATTCCCCTCGACAAACAGCATCGTTTGTTCAAATCATTTCAGCAGGTGGACGCCTCCACCACGCGCCATTACGGTGGCACCGGATTGGGACTGGCAATATGCAAGCGGCTGTCGGAATTGATGGGCGGCAAGGTCTGGGTGGAAAGTGAGGCGGGCAAAGGCTCGACTTTTCATTTTACGATTCAGACCAACTCCGCGCTCTCGGCCATGCCGCCGCCGTGGCAAAGTTTTCAGCCGCAACTCGCCGGCAAGCGCCTGCTCATCGTCGAGGACAACGCCACCAACGGCCGGATCATCGCGCATCGCTCCAAGCTTTGGGGCATTGTTCCTGAAATCGTGACCAACAGCCATGATGCCCTGGCCCGCATCGCGCAAGGCCCGCCGTTCGACGCGGCCATTCTTGATCTGCAATTGCCAGGCAAGGATGGACTCGCGCTCGCCAAAGAGATACGCTTGCTCCCGCGCGGCCAATCGCTTCCCCTGCTCCTGCTTTCTTCGGTGCGCCTGCGCGGGGATGATGACCGGCCAATGCTGGCGGCCATCTCGGTTTTCGTGCATAAGCCGATTCGACCGG
>JAQGPB010000343.1 GCA_028293265.1 Pedosphaera sp.
GAAAATGGGCGACACGCTCCTGCTGGACCGGACGAGCGGCAAACCGATTTTTCCATTTCGCATGCGCCGCGCGCCTGCCAGCACGATGCCGGGCGAAGTCACGGCTCCGTATCAGCCCGACCTAGAATTGCCGGAGCGATTTTCCAAGCTCGAATTCACGGAGGCCGATCTCACCGACCGCACGCCCGAGGCCGCCGAGTTTGTGCGCCTGCGATTCAAGAGCGCGGACACGGGGTTTTTCCACCCGTTCACCGAAGGCCGGCCGAATCTCTACATGGGCATGGACGGCGGCGCGGAATGGACGGGCGCGTGCATTGATGCGCCGACGGGCCGGCTCTATGTGACGGCGAATCACATCGGCTGGATGCCGGCGGTGTTTCGCAGTGACGATCCGCCGGAAGACCCGCGCGCGCCCAAGACGCGCGGACGGATTGTCTATGAAACGGCTTGCGCGGTCTGCCACGGCCGGGAGCAGTTGGGCATTGGCATCGTGCCGGCGTTGCGCGGATTGCGGCATCGCATGACCGACGAGGCGGTAATTTACCAGATACGCACGGGCAAAAACGGCATGCCCGCGAACACGGACCTGCCCGAAGCCGATGTGAAGGCGGTGGTGGATTATTTGATGCTCCGCGACCGCGGCCCGCTGCCGGAAATGCCGAAGACCGAGCGACCGGTTTACAACACGACCGGCTACCCGAAGTTTCACGACCAGGACGGCTACCCGGCGAACAAGCCGCCCTGGGGCACGCTGAACTGCCTCGATCTCAACACCGGCAAGCTGCTCTGGAAAGTGCCGCTGGGCGAATATCCGGAATTGACGAAGCAAGGCGTCAAGCTGACCGGCACGGAAAATTACGGCGGTGCCATCGTGACCGCCGGCGGACTCGTCTTCTGCTCCGGCACGCGCGACAACAAAATCCGCGCGTTCGACAAGGACACCGGCCAAGAACTTTGGTCAGCCAAACTGCCCTGGGTCGGCAACGCGCCCCCGGCGACTTATGAAATAAATGGGCGGCAATACATTGTCATCGCGGCGACCGGCGGGAATCATTTGGGGACGCCTTATGGAGATGCGTACGTGGCGTTTGCGTTGCCAGCAAGGAAGAATACCGCTAGATAGCACTTGAAATTTGCAGTTATCGCTGCACCTAGAATCCCCAAGCGTAATTATGATAATCCGCGAAATATTTCGGCGCGCAAAGCAACGCCTTCTTCCACAACAATGGCTGTATTTACCAAACGAAGGGAATTGGACGCTCGATACCGAAGGCATCTTTCTCGACTGGGAAAACGAGGAAAAAGACGATGCCGAAGTACCGTTGATAGCAAAGGAGAAAAATTTGCGCGAGACTCTGGACCAACAGACAATTGAGAACATTGTTGATTGGGCTGACCGATTGGCGGGAAATGAGAATGATTTGGCGAGACTGGAAGTCTTTCGGTATTATTTCCGATTTGACGCCTTTCCTGACAAATTGGGGGCGCCTGATCCTCCCCCTGCTGATGAAATCCTTCGCCGACTGGATTTAAAATTCTATGACTCGCTAGGACCAGAACAGCCGGGAACAAAATGTCGGAAGGAAGGTTGCAGTCGTGGCGCAAAGAAGTTCAGCGTGTTCTGCAAGATTCACCATTTCGAACAAGTTAAAAAGAGACCGTGCCCTTTCAATCATTAGCAAATCGAGACTACTCAAGTTTCTGCTTCCTAAGGTCACGCCATGGTTCGCCAATTCAAAAGCTATTTCGCGATTAAGAGTTACGCGCTTCGACTGCCGGGGGAATTGGCACGGCGATTCGACATCAAGGAATTCTACACGGTGGAGCAGGTTACGAAGGCGGCACAGAAAGGCGGATTCAACGTGGCTTTTATCGCCTATGCTCACGCGACCTTTTGCAGCCGGGCGGATTTCGACGCGCATTATGGGCCATTGAAAGTGGCCTGCACTTACGAAGGATTGCGCTCGGTGGTAGGTCGGCGATATTTTCGCCGCTTTGGTGGCGTGTTCGATGCATCCACAATCATTCAGGCGACGAAAAGCATTGATGGCGCTTTCAGCGAAAGCGGCCTTGGAGACGACGCCGGCGGTCATTGATTCAGCCAACGCCGCATGGTGGACCACTATCAAATTCTGGGCGTCCCGAGCGATGCCACGTTGGGTGAAATCAAAAAATCCTTCCGGCAGCGTGTCAAAAAATATCATCCCGACCTGAACCACGGCGCCGAAGCGGCGGGGATGACGCGGCAGCTTAATGCGTCATACCGGATTCTTTGCAATGCGCGGGCGAGGGCAGATTACGACATGGACGCCAAAGTGGCGGCATCCACGCGGGAGAAAACCGAGGCGTCGGCAACTCCGAACTTCACAGCGGCTGGTTTCAGTTTCCAGGCGGAGGCGACCATTTGCTGCGAACGTTGCCGGCAGGTTGATTCCTCGCTCCGCATTGGCGCGGTCTGGGTGGTGTTCAGTTTCATCACCTACTCGCGGAAAATTTCGGCGGTGAAAATTCTTTGCGTGCGCTGCCGGGTGGTTGAGACGCTCGCCGCCAGCGCGGTCACGCTGGTTTTGGGTTGGTGGAGTTTATGGGGAATTTTTTGGACAATGGAAGCGCTGGTTGCCAATGCGTTCGGCGGCGATCAACCCGAAGAAAACAATGGCGCGCTGCTCAAGGCGCTGAGCCACCAGCTTTATCGTACCGGTAACGCGCAGGAGGCGTATGCCGCGCTGTCGCGCGGGATGCAACTTCGACCAGATGCGAAGTGGGAGCCGACGTTGGAGTTTTTGAAAGAGCAGGCGGGTGCGGTGGAAACGAAAAATTTCTGGCGGCGGTTCGTGGGGCTGGGGCTTGAACCGTTTTTTTATCATGCGTTGTTTGCGAGCGTCGGGATTGCGCTGGTGGTTTATGCGGTTTCATGAAAAACGAGTGGGACGCAATGTTCACGCTGCTTCAAAATTGGCCCGTCAACTCCGGCTTAAAATCGCCTTAAATTCTCATGTTGAAGCGGGCTGAGGCCCGCGCTCCTTGGGATTTTGATCCTCACCATCAAGGAGTTGCATCAAATTCGGCCTGCCTGATTTGACATTCTTTTTACGACATGCGATTGGGGGATTGTTGGTAGTTGCAGCCTAAATTGGCCTTCCTTCCTGAGGGCCAATGCGGGGGAACCAGATTCCCCGGAATGAAAAAATTCCGGGGACGGGGCGCAAGGCCGCGGGCAACCGTGGCCAAGGTCACTTTCAAGACCAAGCCCGTCAGCTAACCTCGCCGGCATTTGGAAGGGCGATCCTCTAGGCCCGCAAGTCGCGGCGCCAAAGTTCTCCCCGTATGAAAATCGTTGCGCCCTGGCGCGGTGAACAGCCGCCGCCGGGCGCAGCTACAATCAGAAGGCGAGTTATGATGGGCATCATTACAATGTTTGGAGTTTCCATATCCGGTTGGTGGCTGGTGCTGGGAGGGTTGGTCTGCTGTTTGTTCCTGGTGCGGACCTTGACCGGAGCGGTGCTGATTCGCGAGCAACAGGTGGGGATCGTCATCAAACGGTTCGGCAGCCGTTCGCTCGCACCGGGCCAGTTCATCGCGTTGAACAACGAGGCGGGTTATCAGGCCGATACGCTTGCGCCGGGACTGCATTTTGGTTTCTGGGGCTGGCAATATCGGATCCTGAAAGTGCCGATGACGATTGTGCCGCAGGGCGAAATCGCATTGGTCGTGGCCGCGGACGGCGCGCCCATCCCGTCGGAGCGGATTCTTGGACGAGTCGTTGATTGCGACAACTTCCAGGATGCGCGGCGGTTTCTGCTGGCGGGCGGCGAGAAGGGCCGTCAACTCGGCATTCTCACCGCGGGCACATATCGCATCAACACGGTGTTGTTCGCGGTGATCACGTCGTTCGACGCGGCCCAGCACGGCATGAGCGGGGCCGATCTCCAGTTGCATCATGTGCAGCCGGACAAGGTCGGCATCGTGACGACGCTGGACGGGCGGCCGATTGAACAGGGCGAGATTGCCGGGACGCTGATCGCGAACCACGACAACTTCCAGAACGCGCAGGCGTTTCTGGAGGCTGGCGGCCGGCGCGGATTGCAGGAACAAATCCTGTTGTCCGGAACGTGGAACCTGAACCCCTGGTTCGTCCAGGTGGAACAGGTGCCGATGTTGGAAATCCCCATCGGCCACGTCGGTGTGGTGATCTCGTTTGTCGGCGAGGCGCACGAGGACGTGAGCGGCCTGGACTTCAAGCACGGTGATCTCGTGAACACGGGGCACAAGGGCGTGTGGGTCACGCCGTTGTATCCGGGCAAACACCCGGTGAACACGCGCGTGATGAAAGTCGAGCGCGTGCCGACGACGAACATCGTGCTGAACTGGGCCTCGCGCACCGAGTCGCATAACTATGACGCGAAGCTGAGTTCGATCACGGTGCGTTCGCGCGATGGTTTCGGGTTCAACCTGGACGTTGCGCAGATCATCCACGTGGGAGCGTTGGACGCGCCCAAGGTCATCTCGCGCGTCGGTTCGATGCAGAACCTGGTGGACCATGTGTTGCAGCCGATTGTGGGAAATTATTTCCGCAATTCGGCGCAGAACTACACGGTGCTGGACTTCCTCAGCGCGCGCAGCGAGCGGCAGACGGAAGCGGCCCAGCACATCCGCGCCGCGCTGGCGGCATA
>JAQGPB010000344.1 GCA_028293265.1 Pedosphaera sp.
AACATCTCCGATATCGTGGTGCATACCGATCAATTCATCCAGGGTCTGAAGCGTTTCTGGCTTTTCCGCCATCTCTTCGCCGCGCACAAGACCAAGACGCCGCCGCCCGCGCCATCCACGCATCAGCCGGAACCGTTGCTTTCGCCGAAGCAAAAAAGCGGGCAGCAATGATTGCTTGTGACATTGGTTTCGCGGGGATAATAAACATCCAGCGTGGAAACCTTGGTTGAAGATTTTCTGCAATTCCTGCGGCATGAACGCGGGCAGTCCGAGCACACGCAAAAGACATACTCCGCCCTGCTGCTTCACTTTGTGGCCTGGGCGCGGACGCAAAACTTGACGGATTGGAAGTCGGTTGAACTGCCGCATCTCATGTCGTTCCTGTTGCACGAACGCGAGCGGCCGCTGGTCAACCAGGAAAAAGACAGCCCGCGCCGGCTGAGTTCCGAGAGTGTCTATCTGGAGGTTGCTGCGTTGCGTGCTTTTTACAAGTTTACGGAAAATGAAAAATTGCTGCCGGTCAACGTGGCGGAGCATCTTTCACTGCCGCGCCGGTGGAAGCGGTTGCCCAAATCGTTGACGGATGCCGAGATCAAGCAATTGCTGAAGCCGGCGGATGCGTCCGTGGCCGAGACGCCGCCATCGCTTTGCGACCGGGCGATTTTGGAACTGGCGTACGCGTCGGGCTTGCGGTTGGCGGAATTGCGCGGCGTGCGGCTGGAGCAACTCCATCTCGAAGCGGGTTTCATCAATGTCATCGGCAAAGGGAACAAGGAACGGGTTGTGCCGCTGGGCCGCAAGGCGGTCGAGGCCATCAACATTTATCTTGAAAAGGGCCGCCCCAAACTGGTGACGCCGCGTTCACCGGCCAATCTGTTTCTCACGCGGCGGGGCACGCCGTTCGCGGCAGTCACGATGTGGCTGCGGATTCGGAAGCGCGCGAAACACGCGGGCATCACGCGCAACCTCACGCCGCACATGTTGCGGCACAGTTTTGCGACCCATCTGCTCGAGCACGGCGCGGACTTGCGCGTCATCCAGGAATTGCTCGGCCACGCCAGCATCAGCACGACGGAGATTTACACGCACGTTGCCGGCAACCGCCTGCGCGAGGTGCATAAAAAATTTCATCCGCGCGGGTGATGAAAAATCAAGGTCAGCCTGCTATTTTTTAAATCCCAAACGCTGGATGGTGAAAAACAGCAACCCCATGCTGATAAATACAACGCCAAAAACCAGACGCAGCCACAGGGCGCGTGAAAGCCAGATATCGCCGGGTGTTTTCAGTTCCAAAACAGCGGAGCCAGCATCCTCCGCAGAATAATAGACCGTTACTTTTTTGCCCCTCGGATACCTGTCCAATATGGACGTTACCTGGGTCAAATCCTGCAGGAAAGAAACCCGATCGTTCGAATAGGTTCGGTTTGATATTTGATAAGTGTAAACAACATGGGCCGATTGAATTTTGATGGACCGTCCGGAGTGTGTTTGCGAATCCGCTGTGGAAACTTCAGAAACGTCCACGATGCCTTCGGTCTGTGGCCAATGTCGGCTCTCGTATCCACCGATGACTCCTTGAGCCGCGAGATAAAGCGCGATGCTCCCGATGACCGTAAAAACGATTCCCGGCATCCCAAACCCCAGCGATGCCTTTATTTTGTCTGACGAAGTCGGGGATTTCGTGTGCTTGAGTGCCGCCGTCAATTTAGCAGATGCATGTCGCTGTCCAAACAGGCTTGACCAAACCAGCCAAATTCCGGAGCCAAAAAGCGTCGTGATTATCACTAGCAACAAAGGAAATTGAAGCAGTCCGCCATACAAATGAAAAAAAGCGGCAGCGGAAATGAAACACAGAATGGTTCCGCCGAACCAATTATTGTTGCGCATGATCATGGGCGTGGCTTGCCGTCCGAATCATGGAACTTTTACAGCTTTTCGCCTGGTCGCCAATGATAACTCCGGCCGATTTTTGTAATCGGCCGGATTGTTCAATCTTCGCTGCTCAAAATCGTATGCCACAACCTTTTTGCAGCGCGTTTTAAAAACTTTCTCGACAAATTTGACGTGCATCGGATGAACCTGATAATCATCTTGCGCCTGTTTGTTCGTGAAAATCAGGTCCGAACATCCGACATGCTCGAAATTGCGGCGCCCTGCCGATTTGGAAATCGGCGACACAGCAGGTTTGGAAACCTGCGCTACGGTAGGGCTGGCTTTTTCGGTTGTCTTCCCGCAAACAGGCTTGCGGCGAATCGCACGGTTCTGCCATAGTCACGCAAGGTTTCATCCCTTATGAATTATCGCGTTCGCCGTCAAGGTGCGGAATTGGGCACATTTACGCTCGAGGAATTGCGCCGCCGCCGCGCGGCTGGCGAGTTTACGGGAACCGAATATGTGCAAGGCGAAGGCAGGCCCGACTGGCAGCCGCTTGACCTGGTCCTGCGGCACGGCCTTGCTGCAATTCCCATTTCCGCCCCCGGCCCGCAGCTTCCCAAAGGGCCAAACCAGAAGGTGATCTGGGGCATCATAGCGGTGGCGATCGTGTTGGTGGCAATAGGCATTGGCATGGGGGCTTACCAAGCCACAAAGGTGTTCAGGGTTGTCCGTTCAGCCACGCGGGCTGGAATTCAATCGGGTGGAAATTCTGATGCTTTGACGGCGGCCAAAAAACCGGTGACCTGGACCACGAATACCATGACGGCCGACGACGTGAACCGGCGGGCAAAGGAATTTCGCGTGCGGCAATGGATCGAGGGCTATAAGGAACGCGGTCGTCACGATCAACCCTGGGATGCGGAGGCGACGCAGTTGATCCAAGCTTGGATTAACGGGAACTATGGCGGAACGGATGCCACTAACCGGCTTTCCGCCCGGGAGCTGGGCGAGAAACTGGCGAAGGAACCCGGCTGTG
>JAQGPB010000043.1 GCA_028293265.1 Pedosphaera sp.
CACCGATAGGAATGCCGGTATGCTGGTGATGGTTCCGTTGGTATTGGTCAGCACCACGGAATAGCCGCCGGCATTCGCGATTTGGGCATTGGTGATGGTATAACTGGTGCCGGTGGCCCCGGCGATATTGGTCTGGTTGAAGGCCCATTGATAGTGTGTCGCATTGGTCGAGGCGACGGTGAAGATCGCGTTCGAGCCTTGCCAGATGGTCAGGTTGGTTGGTTGCAAAGTGATAACAGGCTGATTATTGGCAACGACGAGAAAAGCTGACAACAGGGCGGCTTGATTGCCATTGAAGACATCTTCATCGCAGGTGCCATTCACGCCCGAAATCGTGCCGCCTCCGTACTGCCAGACAGCCCAGGTTGGCCAGGGGCTGGTGGCGTTGGGAGCGCCCGATTGCGGATTCTGGCCATTGGGGCTGGCCATCCATAACGGCCACTTGGTCACCGTACTGTTCAGATAAGAAGTCGCCCACGATTGATAGGTGTACACCACAGGCTTGACGACGACACCGTTCGATGCGCCCAAGTTTACAATGTCTTGGCACCACTGATTGACCCAGATTGAAACTGCGCTCTGGGTGCCGGGGCTGGCCACCTCGGCATCAAGCATCGGCACCAGGTAGCCTCCGCCGGCTTTGACATAATTCTGGGCGACATTCCAGAAATAGGCAGCCTCCAAGTCGGCGCCCGCCGTGCCGGTATGTATGTCTGGATGGGCAAAATGATAAGCGCCAATCGGCACGCCGGCGGACTTGGCGTTGACCTCGTTGTAGGTGAAATCCGCATCAATATAACCCGTCCCCTCCGTGGCCTTGGCCCAGGCAAATGCGATTCCGCCACTCTTCACGCTCGACCACGTAATGTGCGTCGGCGGACTTTGCGCCGAACCTTGAAAGCTGGAAACATCAATCCCCAGTGGTCGTTGCGCGAGCGCCCGCTCCGGCAAGGCCAGCATGGCCGCTCCAAACAAAACGGCAGCCATTCCAGTAAAGGAAATCAGCCGCGGTCGAAAGAGTTTTTGAGTTAAGGTATAGTTGATGGGCTTCGGGAAAACAAAGCCCCGGGTGAAACGTCCTGAGCACGACATAGGTTATTAGAATCTTCCAGCAATAAGCAGAGCACTCGGCTGGTCTATCAGACTCCCAAGTAAAGTGCAAGTTAAAAGGCTGTAATCTTGACGTCTGAATGCATAAATGCCGCGCAATTTCCGTCACACCCTGATCATTTCACAACGCGCTTCCTTCCAACCCCTTCAAATAAGCCAGGATCAATTCCGGCAATTCATCGCTATAACCACCCTCCAAAATACTGAACGTCTTCACCCCCAATTCGCGAATGCTTTGCCCCAGCCAATGATAGTCCTCCGCTTCGAGCGTCTCCTGCGCCAGCGGATCGCCCGCATAAGCATCGAATCCCGCCGACACCGCCACCAGGTCGGGCTTGAACTTCTTCACTCCTTCGAGCGCCTTCGACAAAACCTGGCGGTATTGTTCGCGGGGCGTCATCGGCGCGACTGGAAAATTGAAGCAATTGTTCCCCACGTCCTTCGACCCGGTGCCGGGATAACATGGAAATTGATGAATGGAAAAAAACGCCGTCCCCGGCTGGTTCATCAAGATGGCCTCCGTGCCGTTCCCATGATGAACATCAAAATCATACACCGCCACTCTCGCCCCCGTCGCTGCCGCTTCCAGCGCCGCGATGGCAATCGAGTTGAGATAACAAAATCCCATGCTCACCTCGCGCGTCGCGTGATGCCCGGGCGGACGCATGAGGCTGAACGCCATTTCGCCCTTGCGCGCCGAAGTCAGCGCCGCCAGCGCCCCGCCCGCCGAGCGCCGCGCATGTTCGCCAATGCCGGGAAAATAAGCCGTGTCCGCGTCAAAATCCTCGCCCGCCTCCAGTCGCGCCACCTGCGCCGCCGAATGCGCGCGCAAGATGGCCATCTCCGATACCGGCAATGGCTTCGCCCAGGTAATGGGCAGCTCCTTCTGGCCGCGCAACCGTTCCAATGTCCCCCTGATCCGCGCCGGCCGTTCCGGATGCCCCGGCCCGGCATATTCCATGCACCGCTCGTCGGTTATTATGTTCATTTGGGTTTTGCCTTTTCCGTTTCCTTCCATACAGTGGTGCAAAATTAGAGTTCAAACCATGAAAAAATCGCTCCTGGCCATTCTCTCCCTTCTTTGCCTCAGCCCGCTCGCCTGTCATGCATGGGATTACGAAGGCCATCGCCTCGTGAACCAACTGGCCTTGGCTTCACTCCCCACCAATTTCCCCGCCTTCGTGAAAACTCCCGAAGCCCGCGAGCGCATCGCTTTTCTGGCCGGCGAGCCCGACCGCTGGCGCGGGCCTCGTGAAGCAATGCTCGACCATGCCAATGGGCCCGACCATTACATTGACCTCGACGATCTCGTTGACTACGGCATTGACGAACATTCCCTGTCGCATTTTCGCTACGATTTTACCGCGCAACTCGCCCTGGCCCGCGCCGCGCACCCCGACCGTTTCAAGCCGATTGATCCCGAACAAAACCGTGACCACACCCGGCAATTGGTTGGCTTCCTCCCCTGGGCCATCATGGAAAATTTCTACAAACTCAAGGAAGGCTTTTCTTATCTCAAAGCTTACGAAACCAGCGGCGGCACTCCTGACGAAATCGCCAACGCCCAGCAGAACATCATCTACATCATGGGCGTGATGGGCCATTACGTCGGTGACGGCGCGCAACCGCTCCACACCACCAAACATTTCAACGGCTGGGTCGGCGACAATCCTCAGAACTACACCCGCGAAAAAATTCACAGCCACGTGGACGGCTATTTCCGCAACCTCGACGCCGCCGGTTTCCAAGCCGTCGCCAGCCGCCTCCATCCCGCGCGCCTGCCCGCCGAGGAAGAGGGCGCCAAGCCCGGTGACATTTTCAGCCAGGTCATGGCCTACCTCCTTGAAGGGAACAAACAGGTGGTGCCGCTCTATGAATTGGAAAAATCCGGCAAGCTCTTCGGCGTCGGCGAAAAGGGTGCCGAGGGAAAAGAATTTCTGACCAAGCAACTGCTCTCCGGTGGCCAGATGCTGGGCGATCTTTGGTACGCCGCCTGGCAGCAAGCCGGTCCCGACACCTATCTCCAAAACCAGCTCGCCCGCCGCAAGCTCGGCGAAGGGACTGCGCCGAAGAACTGATAGTCGCACACTTCAGCTTAAGTGCTGGGGTGTCTGGCATTATGAGAAATGCAGACCTCGATTTCGTGGATGGCATCGCACTTAAAATTTGGGACAAGCAGGAAAGAGGACAATCACTGACGACCGAAGAAGACACCGTGCAGGCAATTTGGGGCGCATCTGGTATTATAGGGAATGGCGGTTTTCAATACTTTTTTGAGCAGGAACTGGATGCTGAAGCTGTCGCCTGTGCGTACGATAAAATTGGATGCAGCGAATGCGCGGAGCTTTTAAGATTGGCCTTATCTTTAATTCCGGAACCTTTGTTCAATGCAACTTGGAACGAGCGAATTGAATTTGTTGAACGCAATAAGGAGCTGTTTGAGAGATTAAGCAGCGCGTTTTGGAAAGCTAACAAAGAAGTAGAAAGG
>JAQGPB010000403.1 GCA_028293265.1 Pedosphaera sp.
GCGTATTGCTGCCGACGAAATCGTGAAAATCAACATCAACCCAAGCAAGGAGAACAATATGGAAAGCGTGGAAAAATCCATCGAGGTGGAGGCTCCGATCAAGGAAGTTTACAATCAGTGGACGGAGTTTGAACGGTTTCCTGAATTCATGGAAGGTGTGGAGGAGGTCCGGCAACTGGATGATGGACGTCTGCATTGGGTGGCCGAGATTGGCGGAAAGAAAAAGGAATGGGACGCGGAAATTTACGAACAGATTCCGGATCATCGCATCGCCTGGCGAAGCACGAGCGGGACGAGAAATGGCGGCGCGGTGGACCTCCTGCCCAAGGACGCGGGACGCACGCGCGTAACCTTGAAAATGGATTATGAGCCGGAGGGCGTCTTCGAGCATCTGGGCGATGCCTTGGACATGGTGACCGAGCGGGTGGAAGGCGACCTCGAACGTTTCAAGGAATTCATCCAGGCTCGCGGAACGGAAACCGGCTCCGGGCTGGGAGGAATCAATGAGGAAAAGTCGCGGACCGCGTAAGGCAGCAGCTACACCTGATAATCTTGGGTATTACACCCCATACAAATTTGCACCGTTGAAAAGGTAACATTTGCCCGAGCTTCGGGTTGGTTCACGGTTCGAATCAAGGAAAGCAACAATATGCCAAGCAAATCAACAAAAGAAACGGATGAGTCCACGGAACAGTTGCTGTCGGATCTTCGTGAAGTGGTAAAGGACGGCGAGGAACTGCTCCGCGCCGGCGCAAATCAATTGAATGAAAAGGGGGCGGCAATGCGCGAGCGCATGTCCGACGCACTCAATCGCGCCCGCGAGACAGGACGCCGTTTGCAGGAGCAGACCGCCGCCGGGGCGCGGGCAACGGACCGGATCGTACGCGCCAATCCTTATCAAACCATCGGAGCGGCTTTCTGCGTCGGCGTGTTAATCGGGGCAATCCTCAACCGCAAATAGGCGATGGCTGTTTCCAACGCCAATCCCCCGGGCATATTGAACCTGTTGCGCAAAGTGGCCCTGACCGGTTTGGGTGCGCTGGAAAACCGGGGCGAATTATTTTTGGTCGAACTGCAGGAGGAAAAAAACCGCGTCATCGAACTGTTCATCTGGGCCGCGGCGTTTTGCTTTCTCGGGATCATGTTCATCGGAGTGCTGACGGCCACGATCATTTTGATATTTCCCGATGACCTTCGAGTTTACGCCGCCGGTGGTTTTGCCTTGCTCTATCTGATTGGCGCCTGCCTGTCGCTGCTGAATCTCAAGGCCCTGGTCAAACATGCCGTGCTGCCATTTGCCGACACCATTGCCGAGGTCAACCGGGATCGTGAATGGTTAGACTCCTTAAAGTAAAAAAACTGGAAGATCGGAAGCACTTTTTGCTCGCCCGAAGCGAAATGTACCGGCAGACGCTCACCTTGGAAATCGCCAACGTGAAATTTTCCGCCGCTCTCCATCGGCGCACCCTGAAAGCCCGGCTCGCCCGCTTGCTCCTTTTGGGTTCGGTTTTTCCACTGGCGGGATTTTTCTTTGCCCGAAAAAGGCCCAAGCCCGCGGCAGTGACGGCGGGGGGATTTTTGTCCAAGCTGCTTGCGGGGTTGAAGCTGGCCGGAAAATGCGCTCCCTGGCTGAAAACTATCCGCGCCGCCAAGGGCCACGCCGGGGAGCGGGAGAACATCACACATTTCCCGTGAAGACCGGTAGCTTGATGGGGTCTGTTTGTGGACGGAATACGGTGAGTTTGTTCTGCGGAACCGGGTTAACACCCCATGGTTTCACTGATTGAGGCGCATATACTCTTACATGACAATGGCTAGCGAGATCGTTTCCCAGAACAAAGTGCCGCATCCGGTTCGGATGATATTCACCTGCGGTGTCGGGAAGATGGATCGTGCCGCCGGCACGTCCCACCAAACCGCAACTGACGGAATAAACTTATGAAAATGAAAAAAATGATATTGATGGCCAGTGCAATCCTTGCGATTGCCACGGGAGCACGGGCGGACGACTGGTGGAGCACCCACGCGGGTTACAGCACCGATCACCAGCAGTTGTTCAACGCCAACGAGCTTCAGCTCGATTTGTTCGGCACCTATCAGGTCGACGCAAACGGTTTCTTTCCGGACACGTTCCATAACAACAAGTGGGGCGGCGGCGTGGGCGGGAACTATTTCTTCACCCGTTATACGGGCATCGGTGTGGATACCGCTTTTCTGGCGAAAACCCCCCATTTTGACGACCATGTCGGCGGCAATGTGTACCTCCGGCTGCCCATTGAAGTCGTACGCCTCGCGCCCTATGCCTTCGGAGGTGGCGGTCGCGCCTTCAACCCGACCGCGAGATGGTTCTGGGATGTCGGCGCGGGCCTGGAATTCCGCCTGAATCCCAAGCTGGCGCTATTCGCCGACGGCCGTTATATCTGGAAGCATGACGCCATCTCCAACCAGTCGGCCATCCGCACCGGCATCAGGCTGGTATTCTAAGAGACGCGATGAACGGAAACATTGCCACGAAAGTGTGCCGCCTGACCGGAGATCTGGCGGCGCACCCCGATTATCTCAAGCGTTACGTCGCCAACAACGTGCTGCGCCGCCGCACGCCGTTGGAACTGGAGCAGCCCTGGTTTTCCTATGCGGCCATTGATTTTCTTGAACGTCGTTTGCAGCCGCAAATGACGGTATGCGAATACGGTTCCGGCGGCTCGACGATTTTTTTTGCGCGCCGCGTGCGGGAGGTGCATTCAATTGAAGACAATCCCAAATGGTTCGCGCTGGTCAACCGGCGGCTGGCGGAGTTGAGGATTTTAAATGCGGAAATCAGGCTGTTCCCATTCGACTTCAAAAATCCCGCCGGTTTCGAGAAATCCGCCTATCTGAATGCCATTCCAGACCGGCCCTTCGATATTTATGTGATTGATGGCAGCGAAGAGTGGGAGCAGGTCCGGCCGCTTTGTTTCCAGCACGTTGAAGAAATAATCCAGCCC
>JAQGPB010000404.1 GCA_028293265.1 Pedosphaera sp.
GTGGCGCTGATTCCCATTACGAATACCCGCACAACCGGACCCAGATGCAGGTCCGCATTGAGCATCACCCGGAGCAGATTGTATCCGCCATTGTCCCGGAGTTCGGTGCCAAACAAATCGTTTGGGAAGTTTTCGTAACGGTCGCGCAGTTGTCCGCCCAAGGTGAGATACGAGTTGGTCTGCTCGCCCAAGGGGATATACTTGATCGAATCAAAAGCGTTCGTGCGAGCCGCCGGATTGGCGAGATAACCGTAGTCTTCATCATAACGGAGCTGTGTGAAGACTGGCGGGCCATCACCCTCTGCTTTGGCGGCATTCCAGAAGGCAAAAAGCAATGCGCTGGCGGCAATAATCTGGGAGAAAACTTTGATAAACTTTCACTCCGGCTAAGTTGGATCCGGGCGCGAGGATATTCGGTGCGGGCGAAATAATGAAGACAGGTGTTCACCCCATTATACAAAATCTGTTTTTGGTGAGTGATTGAGGGAGGCGGGCAGGTTCATCGGTTGCAAATGCCGCAACCTGAAACAGATTCCCATGCAAACCTCATTGCAAAGCAGAGAAAAGAACAATCAACCATTGCGCGACGGGAAGATTCTTCGGAGTGCGGAGCCGCTCAACCTTGAGATGCCGTTTGAAAAACTCGCGGACTTCATCACGCCGACGGATTTGTTTTTCGTGCGGATGCATTACGCAATTCCGAAGATTGACCGGGCCAAATGGCGGTTGCGGGTTGAAGGGGAAGTTGAAAGGGCTTTTGAGATCAACTACGACGAATTGACCAGGCTCGCGTCGAAGAAGGTTTTGGCGATGCTGGAGTGCGCCGGCAATACGCGATGTTTTCTCGAACCCAAGGCGCCGGGCGTGCAGTGGGGACTGGGCGCCGTTGGCAATGTAAATTGGACCGGAGTTCCGCTGTCAATCCTGCTGGATCGCGCCGGCGTGAAGCCGGCTGCGCGCGAAGTGATTCTTGAAGGCGCCGATGAGGGTCCGGCCGAAGACGTAAAAGGGCCGCGCGGCAAGGTGCGATTTGCGCGGAGCGTTCCGCTGGCAAAAGCGCGCAAGGACGTGTTGCTCGCATACAAAATAAATGATGACGATCTGCCGGCGGAACACGGATTTCCCGCGCGTGCAATTGTGCCCGGATGGTACGGGGTGGCGTCGGTGAAATGGTTGCGGCGCGTCGTCGTGATTGATCGGCCGTTCAACGGTTATTATCAGACGCTGGATTACGCATACTGGAAGCAAGTCAACGGCAATGCTGAACTCGAGGCGCTGCGCGAGATGCCGGTCAAAGCCGAAATCGCGCGACCAACCGAGGGCGAAACGGTTCCGGTAAATTCGAATGTACGTGTCCATGGCGCTGCCTGGACCGGTGAGGGCGAGGTCGCCAAAGTCGAGCTCAGCGTCAACGGCGGCGCGACCTGGAACGAAACGAAGCTCGGCGAGGCCAGGCCGAACGCGTGGCGGCTTTGGGAATTTGATTGGCGAACCCCCGCAACGGCGGGGAAGCGGGCGCTCATTGCGCGAGCCACTGATTCACATGGCCGCACGCAACCTGTTGAGCGCGATCCCGATCGCGGCGCCTACATGGTTAATCATCTTGTGCCGATCAACGTCGAAGTTCGTTAGGCACAATGTCGGTCCGGTTGAGATTCGCCGGCGCCAACTGAATATTTACGCACAGCGGGTGTTCACTCTATTGTCATAAATCTGGTTCTTGCAGATAGTTGACAGGAGCGGGCCGATCCATTCTGAGGGAGGTAATTTTGTGGAAGAGTGCCGATGCCGGCCAACGGCCCGACTGGCAACGAACCTGGGCAACCAGACCTTTTATGAGGATTCGCGAACCAAGGAGAAGAAATCCATGACCCGAACAAAGCGCCTCGGTTATGCGCTGTTGTTGATTGGGTTCGCCACCCTCTTAGGGCATTCGCAGGGCACGGCAGACGAATATGTTTCCCCGTCGGCAGCCGTGCCGGGGGGCAAATCTCCCGGGATGAAGGTTCAATTGCTGAACCCTGGGGAGCCGACGAAACAATATGCGGTCATTTTCTACCGGGGAGACGAGGCTTTTTCCGGACTCCATGACTTTGCGGAGAAATATCACGTTACGAGTGCGCATTTTACCGGCATTGGAGCGGTGAGTGGAGCGACGCTGGGGTGGTTTGATCCCCAGCGCAAAATGTACAAGAAAATTCCCATCAACGGCCAGCATGAGGTGATCGGAATGAGCGGCGACATTGCACTGTATCAAGGAAAGCCTGTGGTCCATACGCACATGGTGGTGGGGACGTCAGACGGAACAACGCGTGGCGGGCACGTTCTCGCCGCGGAGGTGTCACCGACGCTGGAAGTAATGGTCACAGTTGATCCCGTGTCGATGCAGAAGCGTTTTGATCCGGAGACAGACCTGACGTTGATTGATCCAGCTCTGTAGCAGCAGCTTCGAGGCGCATTTCTTGTTTTCTGAAGGCTTGAGATGATTTTGGCAAAGGAGCCGAAATGCGATGGAAACAAATCGAGGATGAACCGAAGATTTTTGCGCTAATCTTTGAGACCGGCGACGAGATCGCAAGCGTGTTGCAACAGTTCGCGAAAGAACAGGGTTTGGGAGGGAGCAGCTTCACAGCCATCGGCGCGCTTTCATACGCGAAGCTGGGCTGGTTCAACTGGGAGACGAAACAGTACGAGGCAGCCAGCATTCTTCATGAGCAAGTGGAACTGCTTTCGCTCATTGGCGACATCGCTCTCAGGGACGGAGAGCCGCAGGTGCATGCGCACGTGGTGGTGGGACGCTCCGACGGGACCGCCCACGGCGGGCACCTGCTTGAGGCTCGCGTGCGTCCGACCTGCGAACTGATTGTGACCGAGAGCCCGGTGCATCTTCAAAAGAAATTTGATCCTGAATCAGGGATAGCGTTGATCCAAATTTAAAGGACGGATGACGGGTGCATTTTGTGCCGCCATAGCAAGGGCAAGCATGAATGGAGGAGATCGAACAACCACGGCTGACCGAACGTTTCCACCCATGTGGGTGTTTACCCTATTGTCATATATCCGGTGTTTGCGGAAAGTTGGTGGAGGCAGGTTTCACCTCCGTCATTATCGGAAGGATTTACCAGAGGGCGTCCAAAAGCCGAAGGTGCCGTCTTAAAATAATTTCGTACCATTTTAGCCCTGCATGACCATAAACCTCCAAAAAATATGAATACCAAAACTCAACCGGGCAAACGTGTCCAATCGTCCAATCCCCCTGAGGCCATTCGCGGTATTGCGGGCGCACCGATCCTCGGACCGAGAAACCCCTGCCGCGAGGCCGAGAATCGCGACGTTATTGCACGCCCTTCCACGGACCACGGCGGCTTGCCAAACATGAGGTGGTCTTTTGCGGACAGCTCCAATCATCTCGAGCAAGGCGGTTGGGGGCGTCAAACCACGATCCGTGAGCTGCCCTCTGCCCCGGAGATTGCCGGCGTCAACATGAGGCTCACTGCCGGCGGGGTCAGGGAGATGCACTGGCATAAGTCGGCCGAGTGGGCCTTCATGCTCAAGGGCCGGGCACGGATTACCGCGATTGACCAGGATGGTCACGCCTTCCAGGATGATGTCGGTGAGGGTGACATCTGGTATTTCGCTCCCGGCATTCCGCACTCGATCCAGGGAATTGAGGGAGACGGTTGCGAGTTCCTGCTCATCTTCGATGACGGCAACTTCTCGGAGGAGGAAACTTTCCTGCTCTCGGATTGGATGGCCCATACACCGAAAGATGTTCTGGCCAAAAATTTCGGCGTGCCCGAGAGCGCTTTTGCGGACATCCCGAAGAAGGATCTTTGGATTTTTCAAGCGAAGCCTCCCGGACCTCTCGCCGCTGACCGAATCGCCGGCACCGGGCCGGTGCCTCAGAAGCTCAGCCACCGTATGATGGCACAAGAGCCAATCCGCTGCAACGGTGGCACCGCCCGCATCACCGACTCCTCCGTGTTCCCGGCGTCCAAGACCATCGCGGCCGCGTTGGTTGAAGTCGAGCCCGGCGGCATGCGCGAGATGCACTGGCATCCGAATGCGGATGAGTGGCAGTTCTACATCTCGGGCGAAGCGAGGATGACGGTATTCGGGGCAGTGGGCAACGCGCGCACATTCGACTTCCAAGCGGGCGACGTCGGCTCCGTGCCGGTGGTAAATGGCCACTACATCGAAAACACAGGCGACACGACGCTCCGTTTTCTCGAGATCTTCCGGAGCGACCGTTACGCAGACATCTCGCTGGCTCAGTGGCTGGGGTTCACCCCTCACGAACTCGTGCGGGCGCATTTGCACATCGACGAATCGGTGCTCGCTAAAATCCCAACCCGCAAGCAGCTCGTGGTGGGAGCCGGAGCAGGGTGACCGCAGGTGCATGCCCTCTTGAACCGAGCGGCGGAGGAAAAAACAATATGCCAAATATTCGCAAGGAAACCGACAGCATGGGTGAAGTGGATGTTCCTGCCGACAAGCTCTGGGGCGCCCAGACCCAGCGCTCGCTGGAGCACTTCAGCATCGGCCAGGACCTGATCCC
>JAQGPB010000413.1 GCA_028293265.1 Pedosphaera sp.
ATTGAATTCCAGCACGTTTTGAGGATAGTCGGCCACCGCCAACCACTACCAGTAGAGGTTAGGGGAATCAAGTGCATAGCCCTATTGAAATTTTTAAGTGTGTTGGTTCCAGACCGTATTCGCTTCCAGTCGCTTGGCGCCGCTTGGCGCCGCTTGACGATTCGAGGTCAAACAGACCGTAAACGCATCAACTCTCTTGCCATCAATCGGTTATTCAAAATCCTGGCCAAAGCGAGTCAAACCATTATTCAAAGTCAGGGAACCCACCAGCAACGGTCAACCGGGCGTTTGGAGCTTGGGAATTCCTTGGGTACTTCGTCATTGGGTATTTGGGTAATTCCCCACCGCGCGGAGTTTCTCACCAAATCTGTCTTAATCTCGCTTCGGTTCCGTCACCCGCACTGCGCCTTATGCCGCAACGCATGATCCACCAGCACCAGTGCCGTCATCGCTTCGACCATCGGCACCGCCCGCGGCAGGACGCAAGGATCATGACGTCCCCGCCCTTTAAGCGTCGTGTTATGAAAGGTTTCATCCACGGTATCCTGCTCATGCATCACCGTGGCAACCGGTTTGAACGCGACGCGGAAGTAAATCGTTTCGCCGTTTGAAATGCCGCCTTGTATGCCGCCGGAACGATTTGTCAACGTGCGAACCTTCCCGCCTTTCATGCGAAAAATATCGTTGTGCTCCAGCCCCGTCAGCGTGATGCCGCCAAATCCCGAGCCAATGTCGAAACCCTTCGATGCCGGCAGACTAAGCATCGCCTTGGCCAAATCGGCTTCCAACCGGTCAAACACCGGCTCGCCCCAGCCGACCGGAACCCCGCGCGCCAGACCCTCGACAATTCCGCCGACACTGTCGCCCGCCCGGCGCATCTTCTCGATGAGCCGGATCATCTTGTCCGCCATCGCGGAATCCGGACAACGGACAATATTGGCCTCAATGTCGCGGGACTTCACCGTTTCCGGCGATACCGTGGCCACGAGCCGCTGAACTTGTTTGACATAAGCCAGCACCTCGACGCCGAACTGTTCGCGCAGGATTTTCTTGGCAATGGCGCCTGCCGCGACACGGCCAATCGTCTCTCTCGCACTGGTACGTCCGCCGCCCTGCCAGTTGCGGATGCCGTACTTTGCTTGATAAGTGAAGTCCGCATGCGAAGGCCGGAACTTGGTGGCCATCTCGGAATATGCCTCCGGTCGCGCGTCCTCGTTCTTTACCCACATACTGATCGGCGTGCCCAACGTGCGTCCGCCAAAGGTGCCCGAAAGAATCTGGACGCTGTCCGATTCCTTGCGTGGCGTCACAATCTTCGATTGGCCGGGACGACGGCGATCCAAATCGGGCTGGATGTCGGCCTCAGAAAGTTTGATCCGGGGTGGACAGCCATCCACCACCACACCGACCCCGCCACCGTGGGATTCACCCCAGGTAGTGATGCGGAAAAGCTGTCCGAACGAATTTGCCATGCGTCCAGCATGGGGGAAAACCCGATTATGGTCAACCGGGCGATGAAATCGGGCAAGAATAGCCCCCCAGAGCCCCGGACTGGATTTTCTGGCGGTCTTGAGCAACTCTAAGAGGGTAATCTGGGGGTTGATATAGCCCATTTGCTCAGGGCGGAAATGAAACGATGCCATTGCTGCGTTCCAGTATGGGGCAGTTGACCGAACCGACGGCCTTCATGTGGTCGGCTGGTATCGAGGACACATTCATCGTTGATCCTTGGCCGCAAACGGGCCGCACACTGGACGAGTACGAACTCACCGGCCACTACGAAAAAGTGCGCGAAGACATCCAACTCATCACGGAACTTGGAGTGCGGACAGTGCGTTACGGCATACCCTGGCATCGGATCAATCCAAGCCGTGGCAAATGGAACTGGGATTGGACGGATCGCGCCCTCGAATGCCTGCTGGAACAGGGCATCGATCCGATTGTTGATCTGGTGCATTACGGCGTGCCCGCATGGATCGAAGGAGCATTTGTGAATCCCGATTTTCCTGCGCACATGAGCGAATATGCGGTGCGCGTGGCCGAACGGTTTCTCGGACGCATTCACGCTTACACGCCCTTGAACGAACCGCGCATCACGGCGTGGTATTGCGGCAAACTCGGCTGGTGGCCGCCTTATCGCAAAGGCTGGAAAGGTTTTGTGCAAGTGATGATGGGCGTCTGTCGCGGCATTGCGCAAACGGTGGCCGCACTGCGGGAAGTTGATCCGGAAATTGTGCCGATACATGTGGACGCCACGGACTGGTATGAGACAGCCGAACCGGCCTTGAAAACAGAAGTCAAAAAGCGGCAAGAACTGGTTTTTCTGGCGCTTGATCTGATCAGCGGACGGGTGGTCAAGGAACATCCATTGTGGGAATGGCTTTTAAAGGTGGGCGTTGCCAAAGACGAACTCCTTTGGTTTCAGCAACGCCCCATTGAATTGCCGGCGATAGGCATCAACCTCTATCCGATGTATTCGCGCAAAGTGCTCGTCTCGTCCGCACGCGGCCTGAGAATCAAGATGCCTTACAGTTCGGCGGAAGTGGTCGAGCGTTTGGGGGAAATGTATTGGCGACGGTATCGTTGCCCTTTGTGGATCAGCGAAACGGCATCGGTCGGTTCCGTGCGGCGGCGGCGCGAATGGCTGGAGGCCTCCGTGATGGCAGTCGAACGGTTGCGCGCGCGCGGCGTGCAATTGATTGGTTATGCCTGGTGGCCGATGCTGGCGATTGTGACCTGGGCTTACCGGCAGGGCAGGCTGCCGCCGGAGTTTTATTTGAAACAAATGGGCCTATGGAACCTTGATCCGACGCCGGGGGAGGGGCTTCACCGGATACGAACGCCGCTGGTGGACGCGTATCGAGACTTGGCATCGAGAGGATGCGAAGCCGTCGGGCGGTTGGAACCAATAAAGGAAGGAGAATAAATGTTACGCAGCTTCTTTTTCGCGGGATTCGAATGCGCCACCGGCTATAACGCCGGTGGCGCATGGATTGACCAGGTTGTAGCCACGAAGCACGACAAATATGTGGAAGAAGATTACCGGCGCTTGCGCGAAGTGGGCATCCATACGGTGCGGGAAGGGATCCGCTGGCCATACGTGGATTTCCGGGGACATTATGATTTTGGTTCCGTGATGCCATTTGTCAGGGCGGCGCAGAAACAGAACATGGAAATCATCTGGGATCTGTTTCACTACGGTTACCCGGAGGACCTGGATATTTTTGGCGATGAATTTCGAAAACGCTTCGCGGACTATTGTTATGCGACGGCGCGGTTCATACTAGCGCGACAGGATGGGCCTTATTATTTCACGCCGGTCAATGAACCATCTTATCTTTCCTGGGCGGCGGGCGATAAGGGACGGTTTGCACCACATTGCCGGGGAAAGTCCGGTCAACTTAAGATTGCGCTGGCAGTGGCGGCCATCCAGGGCATCGAGGCCATTCGCGCGATAATCCCGGAAGCGCGCATGGTGAATGTTGACCCGGTCTGCCGCGTGGTGCCGCCGGCGAATCGTCCCGACCTGGTGTCGGAAACCGAAAGTTTCAATCAGTTGGCAGTGTTCGAGTCCTGGGATCTGCTTTGCGGCCGCGTAATGCCGGAATTGGGCGGAAGCCGTGCGCATCTCGATATTATCGGAATGAACTATTACTGGACGAACCAATGGGAACTGGGGCGGGACGAACAACCCTTGGCGGCGGATGACCCGCGACTGTCGCCTTTGCGGGATTTGGTACGGGGGGTCTGGCAAAGATACGGCGGAGAACTGTTGATCACTGAAACCGGCCATGTGAATGACATGCGTTCGCCCTGGCTGGAATACGTGACCGGCGAAGCGCAAGCTTTGTTGTCGGAGGGCATTCCTTTGCGCGGGATCTGCCTGTATCCCATTTTGGGGATGCCCGAGTGGCATATGCGGCATCAATGGACACCCATGGGCCTGTGGGACCTGGAATATCAAACCCCAAAGCTGGAAAGAAAAGTTCATCAACCGATGTTGGAAATCCTGCGTCAGGCGCAGCGGCGGTTGGCGAAGGGCCAGTGATGCCATTTAGTCGTCCTCATCGCCCTTGGCAGATTTTGTAACGATCAAACCAAGTTGCTTCAAACCCTTGCCATGCGCTCCGACAAATTCCGAAGGGTACCGTGCGTCGCCTTTGACCGAATGCCAGATGATGCGGTTGAGCACATCATCACTGGCCATGTCCGGCTTGCTAAAATCCAGTTTCTGGCTCAGCCGCGCCCAGTAGCGTTCCTTGCGGCTCAACGCGCCGGTGGTGCCCGGATTCATTTCGCTCAAGGAAATATTGTTGGCCAGGGCGGTGTACGTGGTGAAATCTGGCGTGCTGGTGAAACAATCTCCCATGAGCGGCCCGGACGCATCCATCTGGTTCATGGGCGGAAGTCCCATGATTTGTTCCATGGTATGGATCAGGCCGATTTGATTGCAGAAGGTGCTCACCGTCTGGCCGCGTTTGGTGTAGGGGCTGATGACCAGACAAATTGAGCGGTGCCCGTCCACATGGTCGTAGCCGCTCTGCGGGTCATCTTCAATCACGAAGATGACAGTGTTCGTCCAAAAACTGCTTTTGGTTACGGCTTCCACGACGCGGCCGAGGGCGAGGTCGTTATCGGCCAATTCCGCGCGCGCGGTAGGATAACCGGGCGACCCGCCCGCCGTGTGATCATTCGGGAGATAAAGCATGTTAAAAGTCGGCCAGGTGCCGTTGGATTGCGCGGCATTAAACTCCGCCAGGAACCCATCAGCCCGCATCTGGTCGGGAATGTTCAGGTTGAAGCCCGACACGTTGGTCGAACTGTATTTCGGCAGCACTGGAGGCGCGCCGATGTAGGTGTTGTACCAGATGCGCCCGGCATGATTGGTGTAGTCCGCATAAACCTGCAGCCAGGTCGAGCCGCTGGGTTGGGGAGAGGAAAGGCCCAACACCCCATAATTGTGAATAGTAAGATTATGCTGCAGCACGTTGTCCCAGATGAACCCGCTCGAGGAATAAATGAGCGGGTCCGAACCCTGATGTCCCGCGCGATTGAGCGCGCCGAGGGATTTTTCCCAGCAATCGGTGGCGTTGGCCTCGGTACACCAGGAATGGCCGTC
>JAQGPB010000417.1 GCA_028293265.1 Pedosphaera sp.
ATTCATTCTCGTCCGCGCTGGCGGAGGAACTCAAGGGCAGCGGCGTCACCGTCACCACGCTTTCTCCGGGGATGACATATTCGGAATTTCACGCGCGGGCCAACCTGAAACGCAGCGCGGCGCTCCCCATGATGCCGGCGGACGAGGTGGCCAAAATCGGCTATCGCGCAATGATGAAAGGCAAGCCGCGGGTCATAGCCGGCGTGATGAACAAAATCTCGGCGAGCATTGCGAAAGCCATGCCCACGGGACTGACCACCCGGGTGGCCGGGAAAATCAATCGCTGAGGCGATTGTCGGTTTTGACGGAGCGCGGGTCGGAGACCCGCGCCCCATACAAAAATCGGAGCATTTATGCTTGACGGTTCATTGCCGCCTGCCGAGCATTTTAGCGCATGAAACGCACGCAACATTTTTCGCGCCGATCATTTCTCAAAACATTGGGCACCGCCGCCTTCGCCGCCCCGTTTGTCACGCGCGGCCTCATGGCGCAGTCGCCCAACAGCGTCCTCCGCCATGCCAGCTTCGGCACCGGCGGCCAGGCCTGGAGCGATCTCACCCAGCTTAACAACGTGCCCCGCTTCGAGGTCGTCGCGGTCTGCGATGTGGACGTCAACCGCACCATCGAGGCGCGCAAGAAATTCCCGAACGCGCGCGTTTATCAGGACTGGCGCGAATTGCTGGACAAGGAAGCGAAGAACATTGATTCGGTGAACGTCTCGGTGCCCGACCACATGCATGCCCCCATCGCCATCAGCGCGATGCACCTGGGCAAAAATGTTTACTGTCAGAAACCGCTAGCGCATGATCTTTACGAGGTAAGGCACATGGCCGAGGAGGCCCGCAAGGCGAAGGTCATCACCCAGATGGGCATCCAGATTCATTCCTCGAAAGTCTCTCGCACCGGCGTCCGCATCATCCAGGATGGCGCCATCGGCAAGATCAAGGAAGTCCCTTCCTGGTGCTCGAAATCGTGGGGTGACGCCGCGCCGAAACCCGACCGCACCGATCCCGTGCCCGCCAATTTTAACTGGGACCTCTGGCTCGGCGTCTGCGCGGAACGTCCGTTTATCGGCGAAAATTATTATCATCCCATGCAATGGCGCAAGCGGCTTGATTTCGGCACCGGCACCTTTGGCGACATGGGCTGTCACATTTTTGACCCGGTATTCAAATCGCTGGAACTGGCCTCGCCGATTTCCGTCCGCTCCGAAGGCGTCGCGCCGAACCAATGGAACTGGGCCTTGAATTCCAAGATTCATTACACCTTTCCGGGCACAAAATATACCGCCGACAAAACTCTTCCCGTGACGTGGTATGATGGAACTTCGAAGCCGCCTGCCGAAGCCGTCAAGCTGATCGAAGCCGATGAACTGCCCGGCATCGGTTCCATGTTCATTGGCACCGAAGGCGTGATGGTCTTGCCGCATATTTCCCGGGCGCAGTTATACCCGACCGCAAAATTTCAAGATTATAAATATCCCGAAGTGGCCGAAGTCAGCCACTGGGGATCGTTTGTGAATGCCTGCCTTGGCGAGGGCAAGACCTCCGCGAACTTTGATTACGCCGGTCCGCTGACCGAAGCCGTGCTGCTCGGCGGCGTGGCGTCGCATTTCCAGCAAACCACGCTGGAATGGAACGCGCGCAAGCTTCACTTTAGCCTTGCGGAGGCGAATCAGTTCGTCCGCCGCACGTATCGCAAAGGGTGGAGCGTCAAGGGGCTTTCCTGACCATCGTGATCCGTCATAAACCAATGGTCACCCCATCCATGCCGCCGTGTATATCGCCGACGAAGTGGTGTTTACGAAAAACGGCGGCAACGACCGCCAGCCGTGGAAGCTGATGGAATGGGAAGATTTGGTGGCACGTTACCGGGTTGATTCCCCCTTCCACCCCATCTGCTTCCGCTGCAAAGTGCAGCCTAAGCGGGACGATGCAGTGGAAACCGCGGATAAACGCAGATGGACACAGAGCGGAAGCGAGGCTTGGGCATTTTCTTCGGTTCTGACACGCCACCGTTTGGTGGGAGAATTGGGATGCTGCATCCTCGATAAGGACTGCTCGGGCGAGGCGCCCTCGTATGCGCCCGAGGCGGGCGCGCTCCCCAACTCCTACTGCATGGTTCCGGCTAAGGGTGGCTCAGGCGATAGAAACGTCTGAGGGACTGTGCGCTGTTGGTATCGGTGAATTGGGACTGGCCGTTTGAACTTAAGAGGAGATTGGCCAGATTGACCCATTGCAGAAGATCGGTTGAGGTTTGCAGGGTAAAGGTTGGCGCGCTTCCGCCGTTGAACTGCAATTGGAAATGGCCGTTGGTGTTGAATGCGCCGACGATTCCCGGCCATCCAACGCTGAAGGTGGCCTCCGGCGCAAAGGTTGAACCGGCGAAGGCGGTATCAATCGCCTGCACGCTCCAGTAATACGTGCCGATGGCCAGATTGGTCAGGGTTGCCTGCAGGCAATTCTGGGCATTGCCCAATTGTGGCAACTGCCGCCAGCCGGACGCGGGATTCGCCTGCGGACTGAGAATATCCGCGCCGCCCGGCGTGGTGCCGACGCGCAAGTTGTAGCTGAGCCCGTTGGCGGGTGTCTGGCAATCCGCAGCCGCTCCCCAACTTAGCACGACCCCATTGCTGCTGACCAGCGACCGGAGGTTGCCCGGCGCGTTTGGCGCGCTGTTGGCGGGAGGAAAACTGTTTTGCCATACGGCGGAATTCGGCGCCGTGCCGCCCTGACCAATGAGCAAGGCGTCGAGCTTGCCGTCGTTGTTGTAATCGCCCCAGGCAACGGAACTTTTATCCAGCCCCGGCAGCGTGGCGTTGATGTTCGTAAACGTTCCATCGCCCAGGTTTCGCCATATCTGGGAAATGGCTTTAGCCCCATCGTAACCGGTCAGCAGAAGGTCCGGGTTTCCGTCGTTGTCATAGTCGCCCCACGCGACCGAACTGTAATAAACTCCGGGCAAACCCGCGTTGATGTTGCTAAATGTGCTGTTTCCCAAGTTCTGCCAGACTTGTGATATGGGAGTGACGCCGTTGTCCGACAAACCGGTCAGGACAAGGTCGAGATTCTGGTCGTTGTTGAAATCGCCCCATGCGACAGAGCCGGCGAGGGTTCCGGGCAGGCCCGCATTGATATTGGCGAACTGGCCGTTGCCCAGGTTGCGCCAGACCTGGGTAATGGGACCGGCATCGCTGTTGCCGGACAAAAGAATATCCAACTTGCCGTCATGGTTGTAATCGCCCCACGCCACGGCGCTGTGATAAACACCGGGCAATGCGACGTTGATGTTGGTGAACTGGCCATTTCCCAGGTTGCGCCAGACCTGGGCGATGGGATTGGATCCATTGTAACCCGTGAGCAGAATGTCCGGAAAGCCGTCGTTGTCAAAATCGCCCCACGCCACCGCGCCGTCCGCCACCCCCGGCAGCGCGACGTTGATGTTCGAGAAAGCCCCGTTGCCGAGGTTGCGCCATACCTGCGAGATAAATTGGCCGTCAATGCCATAGCCCGTGAGCAAAATGTCGAGCCGCCCATCGTTGTCAAAATCACCCCACGCAATCGCGCTGTCGACCACTCCTGGCAGGCCGGCGCTGATGTTGGTGAACGATCCGTTGCCGAGATTGCGCCATACTTGAGTGAGGAAATTGTAATCGGCGTCTTCGCCCGTGAGCAGAATATCGAGGTTGCCATCATTGTCGAAATCACCCCAGGCTGCCGCGCCATTGATAAGCCCGGGCAATCCCGCGCCGATCACGGTGCTGGTGGAAATCGGCAGCAAAATAAAGGCCTTGAATGCCGGCCCGGCGGATGACGGAGCGTTGACGGCAACGGGTTGGGCGATGCTCAGTTTAACCATCCGCAGGTCGAGAGGTGCGCCGGAATAAATGCCCGTCAGCACGGGTGGGCCGTAGAAATTTTCCGCGTTGCGGACTTCAAACGGCGTATTCATCAGCAGGACATGGCTGACATTCACAGCCACGGAACTCAAATTCTCCCAGTTATAGATGATGATGTTGGCGCGGCCTGGTTCATATTTGTTCGGCTCCACGATGACGACATTGGTGGTCGGTGCGACTGCAAGGTAATTGTTGGAGGGAAACTGTGATTGATCGAGATTGATCGTGCCGCTGACGAAAGTATTGCCGGTGAGGGTCAAATCGGTGTTCGAGTTGAAGCTCGCGCTGGTCTGAAAATAGTTTCCCATTACAACAGCCCCGGTGGAATTGCCTAAATAGAAATCCGCTCCGGAACCCATGGTGTCGTAGATGTAATTGCCCACGATCACGAGATTTTGCGCGACGCCTTGGAACGGGCCGATGAGCACATTGCCCTGGTGGCTGTTGGCCAAGGCGCCGTTAAAAAAGAACACGTTTCCCTCCAGATCGAAACCATCCGCCACTGGCCCCG
>JAQGPB010000045.1 GCA_028293265.1 Pedosphaera sp.
AGCTTCCACCCGCTTTTGCGCGAGCATTGTGACCCTGAACCGTCCGGCGCTCAAGGTCTTCACCCTCGCCCCGAGAGGAACGAGCGGGGAGAGGGCCGGGGAGAGGGGCTGCTCCAAACGCATCACAACGTACATGCATGGTGAATCCAGCCATCTAAAACTGCCGCCACCGCCGAGGTTAATGGGGAGGGTTGGGGAGAGGGGTCGCTCTTTTCCGTGGTTCATGGAGCGGGGAAAAACTACGTCAATCGGGATAGCTTCTAAGCTGGAACGATGCAGTTGAAATGCAGGAAATAGTCTGGGGGAACGCGCCCGCCCCGGGCGCTGTTCGGCGCGCCCTCGCGCCGAACACCGGAGACGTGGTGCCGGCCAAATCGTGTGGCTTTGTCCATCGCGCAGCCCATTTTCAACTGCCCCATTCCGGCCAAGCCATCGAAAAAGTCCGCTCATTTCTTGAGAAATTTTGCCACCGCCTCGGTGCGCGAACGCACATGCAGCTTTTCGTAAATCCGGCGGATGTAATTGCGCACGGTATGAATGCTCAATTCCAACCGGTCGGCAATTTCCTTGTACGCCAATCCCTGCGCCAGCGCTTCCAGCACTTCGCGCTCACGGCGCGACAAATCTGCGGAATCAGTCCCGTGCGGCGCTGAATCTTGAAATGATTGCACCACCTTGCGCGCGATCAACGCGGACATCGGCGCGCCGCCCGCCACGACTTCCCGGATCGCATCCAGCAATTGCGCCGGCGGCAGCCGCTTCAGCAAATAACCGCTGGCCCCGGCCGCAAGCGCGCGAAAAATTTTCTCGGTGTCCTCAAACACGGTCAGCATCACCACCTGCGCGCCGGGCAAAAGTGTTTTCAGTTCGCGCACGCACTCGATGCCGTCCGGCGCGTGCGCGCCGAGATTGATGTCCATCAGCACCACGTCCGGCGGTGCCTGTGGCAATCCCGCCAGCGCCTCGCGCGCGCTCGCATATGCGTTCAGGCAGCGAAGTCCCGGCGCGGAATTCAGGTAGCCGGCGATGTTCTCGCGCATGTCCGGCGAGTCGTCCACAATTGAAATAGTGATGGCTTTGCTCATGATGTTAAATTTTTTCCGCCTCCAGCGGGATGCTCAAATCTACGGTCGTGCCCTCGCCCGGGCGGCTCTGAATCGTGCATTCGCCTCCAATATCTTTCAGGCGGCGTTGGATGTTCGGCAAGCCGTTGCCGCCTCCGCTCAACGGCGACGCAACCGCAACCTGGGCCGGCTCGAAACCACGGCCATTGTCCCGAATGATAATTTGCAGGCGTTTTTTCCCGGAATTGATTTCCACCCGCACATGCGTCGCTCCGGCATGCTTGAGGATGTTGTTCAGGCATTCCTCAAACGCCAAAAATAAATTATGCCGCATCTCGGCGGACATCGCCATTTCGGGCAGTTCGCCCTGCAGCCGCATGTCGCATTGCAGCGAGGTGTCCTGAAAATATTCGCGCGCATATTGGCCCAGATAGCCGACCAGATGTTCCAAGGTGTCATTGCGCGGGTTGACGGCCCAGACGATCTCATCCAATGACTTGAGCAATTCCCGCGAAGTGAGCGCAATCGAATCAATTTTGTTTTTGACCTGCCCTTCTTCCCGCAATTCCACCTTCGCGCGCTCGCTGAGGAAGGAAATCTTGGTCAGCTTGGAGCCGATTTCGTCATGCATGTCCTGCGCGATGCGCACGCGTTCCCGGTCCATCGCCTGATGCTGTTTCAACTGGTCCAGATGGCGGCGGAACCGGCGATGCGAAACGATCCGCACCGTGCCCGCCACAACGCACGCAGCGAACAATCCGCCCGACCCGAGCACCCACGGCGTCCGCCAAAGCGGAACCGGAATGATGAACGCCAGCGTCTCGCCGGTTTTGTTCCAAACGCCTTCGGCATTGCAAGCCGTCACATGAAACTGATATTGGCCCCCGGCCAATCGCCCAAATAAAACTTTTCGTTTCGGGCCACCCTCGACCCAGTCGGCATCGAACCCGTCCAGCTTGTGACGAAACAGCACCTTGCCCGGCTCCTCGAAACTCAACGCGGTGAATTGAAACTCCAGCTCGCGCAGGCTGGCGGGGAGCTTCAGCAATGTTGCAGGTTCATTGAGCGAATCACTGCGCGAGGACTTGCTCAAACGGATTGGTTCATTGTTGACCAGCACCGCTTCAAGATGGACTTGCGGCGCAGGCTTCTCCGGTTCCACCCCGCGCGTATCTATTCCCACCAGGCCGCTCGTGGTGGCAAACCAAAGCCGCCCTTCGCGCGAGCGGAGCGCCCGCGGCCAGCCCACGCTGGTCGTTCGTGAAGAAGCGATTTCCGTCTCGAGCAACAGCCTCGCTTTCGGCGGCGCAGTGCCATTCAACGCCTCAACCACCGAACTGTTCGCAATCTGCCACAGGCCCTTCGGCATGAGCAGCCAGACATCGCCCTCGTCGTCCTCCACCACGCCCGATACGACGTCATCCGGCAGCCCGTCTTCCATATTCCAAGTGGACCAGCGCGTTCCTTGCAGGCATCCGAGGCCGCCGCCCGCCGTGCCGACCCACAGCCCGTGACGCTTGCCCTCAGACAAGCCAAGGATTGATTTCCCGCTCAATTGCGGTGCCAGCTTCACCGTGGCTACATTTTGAAAATGCTCGTCACTCCTCACCAAAACCCCGTTCCCCGTCCCCACCCACAGCCCGCCCTGTAGCGCCGGCAACAGCGCCGTGACCGGCGACCCCGGCAAACCATCCGCC
Source organism: Pedosphaera sp. (assembly GCA_028293265.1). The sequence goes on from JAQGPB010000045.1 coordinate 2,762, forward strand.
TTCGCAAACGTCGCCATCACCCCGTTCGCAATGCGATGCAGCATCCCCGACTGCGTGCCCGCCCAAACCGCTCCCTCCGCGTCGGTGCAAACCGCCAGCACGCAATCATCGGACAATCCGTTCGCGGTGGTGAACACCGCCGCCCTCCCATCCTTCACCTGGTAAAGCCCCGTCCCGGCCGTCCCAATCCACAGGCTCGCATCCGCCCCGATGCACAACGACGACGGAATGTCCTGCCCCAGCGACCACGTCCCTTCGAGCACTTTTTCAAAACGATCTTCTGTGCTCGCATACAATCCGCCCGATTCCATCCCCACATAAATCCGCCCCGACGCATCCGTCATCAGGCAGGTCGCCGCGCCCGGCGGCAATCCCTGGTTGCCTTTCAGCAGCGCAAAACTTTGCGGCCGCAATTGCACCAATCCCCCGTCGGCAATTCCCAGCCAAAGATTCCCTTCGTGATCCTCGCAAATCGCCCGCACATCATTCGGCCAGCGTCCTTCATTCAGCGTCACCGGCTGAAATTTCGTCCCGTCAAAACCAAACACCCCGCGCCCGCTCGCGCCGACCCACAGCCGCCCGCCGCCCCCTTCGCACAAGCTCCAAATCCGCGTCATTGCTGATTTCTCGCCCGGGAAATAATTGATGCGCTCCTTGCCCTCGGCCAGATTGATCAGATACGTCGCGCAAAACGCCCAAAGATTTCCCCGGCGATCCTCATAAACTTCCAGGAACTCCTGCTCCTGTTCCTGCCCGTCGGTCGGAAAATGATACCGCGTTATCCGTCCATCCGCATACCGGCACATCCCGCCGCGCGTCGTGATCCACACCGTCCCCGAGCGCGCCGCATGCACGCTCGAAACCTGGTTGTCCGGCAAACCGTCCTGCGTCGTGAACGCATCAAACTTGCGCCCATCCCGCCGGTTCACGCCACGCCGCGTCGCGATCCATAGCCGCCCTTCGCCATCCAACGTCAGGCTGCGCACCCCCTCATCCAGCAAGCCCTCCGCCCGCCCAAAATGTTTCGCCTCTCCATCTGCCCACGAAAAAAGCCCCTGCTCCTGCGACCCAATCCACAAATGCCCGCTCCCATCTTCGCACAACGCCGTCACCGAAACCTGCCCGTTGCTGCCCTGCGGCGGCAGCGGCACCACGGTAAATTTCACCCCGTCAAACCGCGCCAGCCCCGCCCCCGTGCCAATCCACAGATACCCGTCCTTCGTCTGCAAAATCGTCGTCACCGATGCGTCCGGCAACCCATCCGCCTTGCCCCACGAGCGCACTCCAAAATCCTTCAACATCCCGCCAATTTCAGCGCCCTGCGCCTTCGTCCAAACACCGGCGAACGCCAAAATAATGCCTGCCGCAATTAACTGCTGAATCTTCAATCTGCGTCCGAATCTATACCCGCCCCACATCCTTGCCAACGTAAAGCTGCTCGCATTGTGGCCGATTTATGCCACATGACCCCGTCCATCAACCCGGCTAAGCTACCTCCAGCACCCGATCATCAACCGCGTCTCGGCCACCGATTGTCTTTGCAAGCCTGGAAAACCTGCGACACTCGCCCGGCCAATATCACGGTGATGAACCTCGCAATATTCGTGCGATGAAACGTGCCGCAGTCGTTCGCAAATACTAATCTTATGAAGAGTTGTCTCCTGCCCTGTCTCGCGGTCGCCCTCGCCGCCCTCAGCCTCGGCCAGCTCCACGCCCAGCCATTCCGGCCGCCCTCGGTGCCGCTCATCACCTTTGATCCCTACCTCAGCGTCTGGTCGCCTTCCGATCATCTGACCGGCCACACCACCGAACATTGGACCCACCGCGAACATTCCCTCGTCAGCCTCATCCGCGTGGACGGCCAGGTCTTCCGGCTCATGGGCACGAATCCCAAGGACGCCCCCGCCCTGCCGCAGGTCGGCCTCGAAATCACCCCCACCCGCAGCATCTACGATTTCGAAAACGCCAGCATCCACGTCACCCTCACCTTCATGACGCCGGCCTTGCCCAATGATCTCGACGCGATGGCTCTCCCGCTGAGTTTCCTCACCTGGCAAGTCCGTTCCACGGATGGCAAGGAACATTCCGTCGCGCTCTACGACAGCACCAGTTCCCAGCTCGTCGTCAACCGTAATCAGGAAAAAGTGCAATGGGGCCGCGAGAAAGCCGGTGACCTCACCGCTCTCCGCCTCGGCACCGCCGAGCAAAAAATCCTCGGCTCTTCCGGCGACGACCACCGCATCAATTGGGGCTACGCCTACGCCGCCGCTTCCAGCGCCCAGGCCAAATCAGCCGTCGGCGCGGATCAAGCTTTGGTAAACGCCTTCATGACCACCGGCCAACTTCCCGCCTCCGACGATGCCCGCATGCCGCGCGCGGTGAACGATGCCGAACCGGTCATGGCCTTCGTCTTCGACCTCGGCCGCGTCGCCGATAAACCGGTCACGCGCCAGGTCATCGTCGCCTACGACGAAATCTTCGCCATCAAATATTTCGGTCACAAGCTGCTCCCTTTCTGGAAACGCAACGGCGCCACCGCTTCCGAAATGCTCCGCCACGCCGCGAAGGAATATCCCTCGCTCGCCAAACGCTGCGCGGACTTTGACGCCCGCCTCGTCGCCGACGCCACGAAGCTCGGCGGCGCAAAATACGCCCGCATGTGCGCCCTCGCTTATCGTCAATGCGCCGCCGCCTGCGGTCTCGCCGCCGATGCCAACAAGCAGCCGCTCTTCTTCACCAAGGAAAACACCAGCAACGGCGACATCGCCACCGTGGACGTCATTTTCCCCATGGACCCGCAATGGCTCCTGCTCAGTCCCGCGCTCGCGAAGGCCACGCTCGTCCCCATCCTGAGCTACGCCGCAAGCTGGCATTGGAAATTTCCCAACGCGCCGCATGACCTCGGCACGTATCCCATCGCCAGCGGCACCGATGACGGCGGCGAAGGCATGCCCGTCGAGGAAAGCGGCAACATGCTCATTCTCTGCGACGCCATCGCGCAGGCCGATGGCAACGCCAAATTCGTTTCGCCTTGGTGGCCCCAGTTGACCCAATGGGCGAAATACCTTGAGAACTACGGCCTCGATCCCGAGAACCAGCTTTGCACCGACGACTTCATGGGCCATCTCGCTCACAACGCCAATCTCTCCGTGAAAGCCATTCTCGGCCTCGCCTGTTATGGTGATCTCTGCCACCTGCGTGGTGATGAAGCGAACGCCGCCAAGTATCATCAGCTTGCCAAAACCGACGCCGAACACTGGATGAAAGTCGCCGCCGAAGGCGATCACTACCGCCTCGCGTTCGACAAGCCAAACACTTGGAGCCAAAAATATAATCTCGTCTGGGACCGCATCCTCGGCCTGAACATTTTCCCGCCGGAAGTCGCGCAAAAAGAAATCGCCCAATACAAAAAAGCCATGCAGCGCTTTGGCGTGCCGCTCGATTCACGGACCAAGCTTACCAAAACCGATTGGTCCATTTGGAGCGCCACCCTCGCCGACAATCAGGACGACTTCGAAGCCTTGACCTCTCCCATTTATGCTTATCTCGGTGAAACCACCGCCCGCTCGCCGTTCGTGGATTCCTTCATGACGGATGATTCGCACAGCGACGGCATGCACGCGCGCCCGGTGATCGGCGGCGTGTTCATCAAGATGCTGACCGACCGCCCGACCTGGAAAAAATGGGCGAGCGCGGGCAAAGTCAAAGTCGGCGATTGGGCCCCGTTGCCGGAATCCCCCAAGATCACCGAAGTCGTCCCCACTTCCCAGCAGACCGCCTTGATCTGGCGCTACACCACGCAGAAACCGGCCGGTGATTGGGCAAAAGCTGATTACGACGCCACCGCCTGGAAGGAAGGTCCCGGCAGCTTCGGCACCAGCGGCACGCCCGGCGCCGTTCCCCGCACCCGCTGGGACACCGGCGACATCTGGCTCCGCCGCGAAGTTCAACTCCCCGCCGCCAAATATTCCAACCTGCAATTCTTTGTAGATCACGACGAAGACGTGGAAGTGTACGTCAACGGCGTCCTCGCCTCCACCGACCAGGGTTTCACCACCAGCTACGTCCCCTTGGAAATCAGCCCCGACGCCCTCGCCCTGCTCAAGCCCGACGCGAAAGTC
>JAQGPB010000439.1 GCA_028293265.1 Pedosphaera sp.
AACACGCAACACGCAACACGCAACACGCATTGTCCAACCCGGAACCCGGAACCCGGAACCCGGAACTTGGTTCCCGCAAAGGACCCATTCTTTTCATCTCGCATGATGCATCACGGAGCGGCGCCCCGGTGGTTTTGCTGAACCTGCTGCGCGGGCTCCGGGAGAGAAACGAATGGGGTTTGCGGATTCTCCTCCGCGCGGGCGGCCCGCTGGAACCGGAATTTCAGAAATTGGGCGAAACCTTCGTCTGCGCCAATCCCGGTCCAGAAAGCCGGTGGTTTGAAGATGTGTCGCTGGTTTACTCGAACACCTGCACCAACGGTTTGTTCCTGCGCGCGTTGGCGCCGGGGGACATTCCTGTCATTACGCATGTGCATGAAATGCAATACGCGATTGATTCCTTTGGCGCGGATAATTTTGCCGAGGTCCGGCGACATACCCGTCATTTCATTGCCTGCTCCGAGGCGGTGAATGAAGTGTTACGACAGCGTCATCAGATTCCCGCAGAAAAAATCAGCGTCATCCGCGAAAGCATCCCCGTGCAATTCGTGACGGATGGCGCGGGCGCCCGGACCGTTGCCGAGGCCAGGCAGTGGTGCGGTCTGGCAGAGGATGATTTTGTTGTCGCAGCGTGCGGGCGGGCCGACTGGCGCAAAGGGCCGGACCTCTTCGTGCAACTGGCCGATATCGTGCGCCGTCGCAACGGCCGCGCTCGGAAAGTTTCGTTTCTGTGGATTGGCCGTTTGCCCGCCGACGAGCATGGGCGGATTTTGTTGCACGATTTGCAGCAGCTCGGCTTGTCTGCGTCGGTGAAATTCATCGGCGAACAGGCGAATCCTTATCCATTCCTGAATGCATGCGACGTGTTTTGTTCGTGCTCGCGGGAGGATCCCTATCCGCTGGTCATGCTCGAAGCTGCCGCGCTGGGCAAGCCGGTGGTTTGTTTCGAGCAATCGGGAGGTGCCGAGGAGTTTTGCGCGCGAGGCGGAGGTTTTGCCGTCCCTTACTTGGACCTCAAGGCGATGGGACGATGTTTGCTCCGGTTGCTGGAGGATGAGAAACAACGCTGCCGCACGGGCGAAGCCGCCGCGCAGTTGGTCAACGAGGAATTCAGTCTCCGCAGTTCCACCCCGCGCATCGCGCAACTCATCGAGAAATTCAGCCGCCCGCCACGGCCCAAACCGCAACCCGCGCCACCACCCACCATCGGCACGCGGCTGAAAGAGTGGTTGAGGGCCTGAGCTGCATTGCAAATGCTCAAACCTCGAAACCTGAACTTCTGATGGTCGGGGTTTCAGAACCTTCGCAGGTCAAGGCCGGGACATTTGAAAAGTGCCGTGATCGTATTTGCAGGAATAGGTGGAAAAGAAATTCGTGGTGCCGGCGTGGCCGTCGTAATGGTAAATTCCGCCCGCGTACCAGTGCAAGTTGGCCTGGCCGCCGAACTTGAACCCGTTGGTGCCCGTCTCGACTTTCAACGGCACGGTGTAACCGAAGCTCAACACCTGGTTATATTTGGCATGGAACCGCGCGAGACTGGTGCCATCGTCTTTGCGCGTGACGACACAGCGCAATTCGCCGGTGTGATGGTTGACATCGCTAGTCCATGTGCCCTGCCAGCGTCCCAGCATGCTGTCGGAAGGCGGCGGTTGGGCGGCGGCTTTTTTCCAATCATGGTTGAACGAGGTGCAACCGCTGATGAGCAGCAATGCCGCCAGCAAAAGCATGCCGCCGGCAAGTTTTGCGAGACGAGTATTTGAGCCATGCATAAGTGGGAGCAGTGTAGTCGCTGGGCAAGATTTTTCGAGTGAAATTCGCGGTTGCGCCCTAACGAGGGCGCATCTTGGCGGTACCACCACGGAGCGCGGCGTTCACGCCGCTTCAAGCCCCGACTAACAGTGAGAACCAGGAATGGGCCGGGCCGGCCGCTCCGGGTTGAAGGTGGGACGGAAAACGGAGTGGCGCGCAAATTTGGTCTAATTTGGTGAGAAACTCCGCGCCGAAATGGTTGAGGGTTGAAAAATGGTTGAGAGTTGAAGGTTGAGGGTTGAGGGTGGGACAAGGGCTGATTTAGCGAGAAACTCCGCCCCATTCGCCCGATAACGGCCTGCCACACCGGGCGGGATGCCCGCGCTGCACAGCCGCCAGGCCCATGGCCTGAACCCTGACATACTCTATTTTGAGCATTCATGGCACCAAACTTACCAGAGGGGAGGCTGGAAAATGAAACCTACGGTAGGTTTGACACGCTTTTTTTATTTGATGAATCTTTGTGAAAAAAAGGCGGTTGTGGCCAATGTTTATGCGGGTTTGCTGCTTTCAGAAAAACATGATTTTTTTGGGGTGTGAAAAAATCTTTCGGGATTATCCCCTTGACATACGTAACTGTTTTGATATGATATACGCATGACAAAGAAAAAGAGCATATCGGTGGGCCAATTTTTCAAGCAATTCCCTGATGATGAATCGTGCTTGAACCACCTCTTTGAAATTCGCTTTGGCCAAAAGCACGAATGCCCCAAATGCAAGCGGGAAACCAAGTGGTATCGCATCCAAGCGGAGCGGGCCTAATGAAATGGTTGTTCGCATGAGGCAGTTAAGGCCGTTGGGAGATTCGACAAATTAATACGTATGCTTAGGGGATAATCCCGAAATCTTTTTTCCCTACACGGAAAAAGGGTCGTTTTTCTGCAACGGGGCAGGCGGGTTTTTAACCACGGATGGACACGGATGGACCCGGGTTCGGCAGGCGAATGACGGAGCGCGGGTCGTGGCGGTACCGGCGAAATGCGCCCCCGCCCCACTCATCAAGCGTTTATCTGCATTGGCAGTTCTCGGAAGCATGTCGAAGGTCGCGCTGTGGTGCGAGTGGCTCCGAAAGGTGGCTGCCTGCTTGCGCTTCAATCTGTGCGGCACCAATGGCCGGGTCACCCTCACCACATTGATCTCTGACTAGTTTTCCAGCTTCCTGAAAACCATGCATCGGCACGGATTGGCTCACCTTGGGCCGTCTGGTTTATTAGAGACTGGCGATGTAAGCGCGCCAGCCGAGGTGGCGGGTGATCTCTTTCTGGCCCTCGCACAAAACTGCTTCTCCCAGGACACCCAACACCTCGCGTCCGTCAGCCAGTTTCACTTTGCCGATGGCCAGACCGGGTGGCTCTTGCTGCAAAATCTTTGCCAGTCCCGCAGGCGGCATCGCCCAAATCTCGACGGCAATGCACCCTCCCCCATGAGCGAACCGTTGCATGGCGGGATGACGATCGGCAATTGACCAAAGACGATAGGCGGGTTCGGTGATGGTTTCCTCAACAAAGGTCGCGCCAACGTTTAGCAGGTTGGGATTCAGTTCCAAGCCGCGCATCAAGGTTCCATTCACTGCCAAGAGAACATTTCCACTCTGGTTGCTCATATCGCCATTTGGATTACGTTATTCGAGAAAGCAGACGCGTTTTTCATAAATTGCCAGCACCAGACAACCTTCCTCACTCACAATGCTATGGCGGGTGCCAGGCATGTTGATGATGAAGCTCCCCGCGCGCACGGTGCCATTCTTGTCCGTCTGTGAACCGCTTAGCACCATGAGATGTTCGTACCCGACATGCTCGTGCAGCGGAACGCGCGCGCCCGGTTGGAACCGGATGAGGACGGTTGCAGGCCCGTCCTCGTCCGCGCGATAAATCCAATGGCGATCCACCCCTTCAACAAACGGTTCCCAGCGCAGTCCGTCCGCGCGTTCGGCCAGACGGAACAGGTCGGACAAGACAATGGGAGGCAACGGCCCTATTGGCAGGCGTGGCGCAGCCGCGCTTTTGGCCGGAGGTTGACTGGGCTCACTGGTTTCAGAAGTCATTCCGCCATTGCACCGGTTTCGCTGCCCAACTTCAAGGTTGGAGTTGCCTGCTCTTCGTGGAGTTCCGAAACCTCGACCGGCGTCGGCGTCACCGTGCTAAACTTCGCGCATCCAGCCAGGAGCGCGGAAACCGCCAGGTAACTTGCCGCCACGGCAGGAGATTGACCGATGCCGATTCTCTCGCCATGCATGAACCCGAAATATGTCATGGCCGCCCCAGCGACGGCGAAGCCCGCCGCCTTTGCGAAGTTCCGGTCAATGATGCACACCGCAATCGCGCCAAGAATGAGACCGCCCAGAATCGAGCCGTCCCCCAGCACCTGTAGTCCGTGATAGAGCACTCCTTCATTTTTCATCCGGGCAACCAACTGGCTCATCGTATCGGAATCGAGTTTTGCGACGACGGTTCCCGCCGCGGCCAAGGCCCCGTTGATGAGCGTCACCGCCCAGTTGGCCAGGTGCGGGACAATCGCCAGCACGATGGCCGGCGCGTGGCGTTTGGGCGTTTCTTGAAAGGCCTGCGAGCCGATCAACATTCCGATGTAGAGCAGGATTGGAAGGATGGCCACGCTTGGCACCAACGCCAGCATCACTGAGATGGTCCCAAACCAGCAGAGGATGATCACCATGATTCCTGTAGCGGCGGAGTACCCGATCCGGCCTCCCATCGCCTTCCAGCCCGGATGGCCGATATAAACGGCATTGATGAATGGGTTGCCCATCAGGCAGCCGATCAGGCTGATCACGCCGTCGGCGGTCAGCACGCGGGTGGTGGGGAAACTGTCACCGGCCACGGCGGCGCTTTCCACGTTGTCCATTGCCTCCACCAAATCGTAGATGCCGAAGGGAATGGCGGTGACCAGGATGACGCCCAAAAATTCAAAGCCTGAGAAAACATGGTGAAACGCGGGAAGTGGAACCCGGAAGCCGAAATTCGTCACTGAATCCGCGAGACCCTTGAAACTCATATTGCCGTATTTGAGGCCGACCAAGGTCGAGCCCCACGCAATGGCCGAACCGATGACGATGGCCACCAATCCGGCCGGAATGCCGCGATAGCGTACTCCGCCAAACCAGCTCAACAGGATGATCGCAAAACAAACGATACCGATTGCCGGTGTCAAAAACATCTCCAGCGCCGGGCGCATCGAGATGAACGTGATTGCGACCCCTGCAAGCGTGCCCAACAATGCCGCGCGTGGTGTGATCTTGCGAATGAACGGCGCAATGAATCCGCCTGCCATCAGCACAAAACTCTGGATGAACACCCAGGTGAGGCCGGCTTCCCAACCCTTGACCGGGTCGCCGGTCTTGAGGGCAATCGGCAGCATGATGACGAAGGTGACCACGAACATGTGGGGCACACTGGTGCCGGAAGGCAACGCGCAAACATCGGTGCGGCCCGTACGCTTCGCCAACCCGTAAGCCAGCCACGCGTAATATAATGTGGAAAGGCAGAGCATCAGTCCGGTGGCCGGGAGGATTCGTCCGAAGACAAGTTCGTCGGGCATCTTCAGCACGAAACGAAGCAGGCCGGTGAGCGTAAGGAGATTGACCAGGATGTTGGTGCCGAAGCCGAAGAAGGCGTTCCAGTCTCCGGGAACCCACAGTTTTGGTTTAGCGTCCTTCAGCGTCATACAGCGTCTGGTGAAATGTTACAAGTTGCTGATTATTCGAATGATGCGCAATTTTAGCGCGAGATTATTACGTCATCCTAGTGCGGACAGGATTTTGTGCGAGTGCGAGACCCAGCCGAAGATGCCGCCTTGGGCTTTGATCATTTTCAAGCCCATCTCTTGGAATTCCGGAAAATAGGAACCTACACAATCCGATGGCACCAGGCAGTCAAAGCCGCGGTCGTTGGCCTCGCGCACGGTAGTGTTCACGCAGACCTCGGTCGTGACGCCGGTGACGATGAGTTTTTCGATGCCGCCATTTTGGAGAATTGCGTGCAGGTCGGTTGCCCAAAAAGCTCCTTTGCCCGGCTTGTCAATAACCGGCTCGTTGGGCAACGGGTAAAGTTCCGAAATGATGTCGTGTCCGGCCTCGCCACGGACCAGAATGCGTCCCATCGGGCCGGGGTCGCCGATGCAGGTTTTGCTGCGCCCGCGCACCCGTTTGGCTTCTGGCAAATCGGCCAGGTCAGGGCGGTGGCCTTCGCGCGTATGGATTACCTT
>JAQGPB010000484.1 GCA_028293265.1 Pedosphaera sp.
TTGGCTATCCAGTCGGCTGGCGGCGTATGCGACTGGCACTCAGAAGATGTTCCCGCCCTGTTTCAACTTCATTGGCGAAAAATAGTTTGCGATTTGCAAATGACCGCCCACACCGGCGCATGAAGAAACCAATCCGGATTTTAATGGTGGAAGACGATTCCATGGACGCGGAACTGATCAAGCACGCATTGCGCAAAGACGGGCTGCATTTCACCCTGGAGCGCGTCGAAACGGCCGATGCCTATCGCCACGCGCTGGAACACAATCCGCCGGACGTGATTCTTTCGGACTACGCGCTGCCTTCCTTTGACGGCTACGCCGCGCTGGCCATCGCCCAGCAACGCCTTCCGTACGTGCCGTTCATTTTTGTAACCGGCACCATGGGAGAGGAAGTTGCCATTGAAACGCTCAAGAACGGCGCCACCGATTATGTGCTCAAGCTCCGCCTGTCGCGATTGGCGCCAGCCGTCCATCGCGCACTGCGCGAAACCCGCGACCGCGCCGACCGCAAACGCGCGCTCGAACAATTGCGCCAATCCCATGAGCAATTGCGCGCCCTCTCAGTCTATCTGCAGCACATCCGCGAAGAGGAGCGCTCGCGCATCTCGCGCGCCGTGCATGATGAGCTGGGACAGGCGCTGACTGGCTTGAAAATTGATCTCTCCTGGCTGGGAAACCATCTGCCCCGGCGGCTCGAACGGCTCGTGGATAAAACCCGTGAAATGACATCGCACATTGACGAAACGATCAAAACTGTCCGCCGCATCGCCACCGAATTGCGCCCCGGAATCCTTGACCACCTCGGCCTGGCGGCGGCGATTGAATGGCAGGCCAACGAATTTCAAACCCGCACCGGCGTTCGATGCAAGGTTGGCAATTCGCTGAATTGCACGATTTTGGACGAGGAAATCAATACCGTTTTCTTTCGCATTTTTCAGGAAACCCTGACCAACATCATCCGCCACGCCAACGCCACGCGCGTGGAAGTGCATCTGGCCGAGGACCGCAACCGCCTCACGCTGGTGGTAAAGGACAACGGCCGGGGCATCACCCGCGAACAAATCTCCAATGTCCGGTCCATCGGCCTGCTGGGGATGCGCGAGCGCGCGGCCTTGCTGGGCGGAGAAGTCAATATCCGCGGCACACCCAGACGCGGCACCCAGATCACCGTCTCCATTCCGTTCGGCAACCCGCCCCGGATCAATCCACAGCAAAATGAAAATACTCCTCGCAGACGATCACGCAGTAGTGCGGCATGGCTTGAAACAAATTCTCGCCGATGAATTCAAAAAATCGGTGTTCGGCGAGGCCGGCAACGCCCAGGAGGCGCTCGAATGCGTCTGGAAAGAAACCTGGGATGTCGTGGTGCTCGACATCACCATGCCCGGCCGCAGCGGCTTGGAAGTCTTGCGCGAGATAAAAAAATTCTCCCCCAAGCTTCCCGTGCTCGTCCTGAGCATGCACCCGGAAAACCAGTTTGCCGTCCGCGTCCTCAAACGCGGCGCCTCCGGTTACATGACCAAGGAGAGCGCCCCGGCGGAATTGGTCGGCGCCATCCGCAAGGTCCTCGCCGGCGGACGTTACGTCAGCGCCGCCTTGGCGGAAAAACTCGCGACCTACCTTGCCGCCGACACGCAAAAACCGCCGCAGGAGCTGCTTTCCGACCGCGAGTTCCAGGTCTTGCGCCTCATTGCCTCGGGCAAAATAGTCAGTGAAATCGCCCGCGAACTTTCTCTCAGCGTAAAAACCATCAGCACCTACCGCACCCGCATCCTCGAAAAGATGGGCATGAAGAACAACGCGGAACTCATGCATTACGCCATGCAACATGAGTTGGTTGAATAGTTATCCGTCAGTGGTCAGTAGTCCGTTGTCAGTAGCAATTAACAATTAGCGCGACAGAACATGACGGGGGGCTTCCCAACAACTGACCACTGACTACGTAGCCTTTTCAAAATCAATAAACCCCTTGTTGGCATCCGCCGAGACCAATCGCACCCGCACCTTGTCGCCCACATCCAGACCCTTCGCGCCCCGCACTACCATGCCTTCTGCGGGGAATTTCAGCAGCCGCACATAAGTGCCTTTCACTGAAGCTCCGGTGGTGATGCCATCGAACACCTGCCCGATCTGGCGGCTCAACAAATTCGCCGCGATCACCTTTCGCATCAAACGCTCGACTTTTCTGGCGGCATCTTCGCGCTCCGTGCAATGTGCGGCGATCTGCCCCAGTTCGGCTTCGCTGTATGGCCCGGTCGCGCCCACTGAGGCCGCTTTTAACAACCGTTGCGTGACCAGATCCGCATAACGCCGGTTCGGCGCGGTGGAATGCGTGTAATCCTGCACCGCCAATCCAAAGTGACCCTCGCGTTCCGCGCCGGGCCGTTCGACCAAGTACTCGCCCGCGCCCAGCAGCTTGACCACCGAAAGCGACAGATCGGGAAAATGCTCCGGGTCCGCCGCCTTGCGTTGATCCAGAAAATCCGACAACGCGCGCGGATCAGGCACGTCAGGAAGCTTGACCCCAAATTGCATGGCGATGGCCTCGATGCGGTCCCAACGCTTCGGCGTTTTCACCACGCGCCGGATGCACAGGGCGCCGTTCTCTTTCAGATGCTGCGCCATCGCCACATTCGCCGCCACCATGAAGCTTTCGATGATGTCCTCGGCCACATTGTGCCGCGTCACGGCGAGATCTTTCACCTCGCCATTTTCAACCACCGTCGTGGCTTCCATGGTGCCGAACGTAAGCGATCCCCGCTCCTTGCGCAGGCCGCGCAATTTCCGCGACGTCTCCACCTGCAGCCGCAACTGCGCTTCCATGCCTGGGACGCCGGCCACCGACGCCGGAATCGGCCCCCGCCCTTCCAGCCACGCTCCCGTCGAACTGTAAGCCAGCTTCGCGCGATTGCGCAGCGATGCGGGATAAACATCATGGCAAATCACCTCGCCAGAATCGTGGATATGCAATTCGATAACGATGGCCACCCGATCCTGTTCGCCCAGCAACGAAGTCGCGTCGGTGGAAAGCTCGTTCGGCAGCATCGGAAAAGTCATCACCCCGGTGTAAACCGAGGTCGCTTCCGCAGCCGCCCGGCAATCTGTCGCGGAACTTTTTGGCACCAGCGCATCCACGTCCGCAATGCCTACCAACAAGCGCGTCGTGCCATCCGAAAGTTGCTCCGCAAATTCGACCTGATCCAGGTCCCGCGAGCTGTCGTTGTCAATCGAAGACCAGAGCAGCGCGCGTAAATCCCTGGCCGGTGGTTGTGATCCATTTGGCGCGCCACCTTTCCGGCCTTGCACTTCGCGCTGAACTTCCGGCGAAAAATCCGGATGAAATCCCGCTTCAACCATCGCCTGCCGCGCCCGCGCTTTCAGATCAATCGGAACATTGGTCATGCCCCCATTCTGATTCCATCAGGGGAAAAATGACAATGAAATTTACGACTTGCGATTTGCGCACCGGCTGTCGGGAGACGCGTAAATCGCATATCGTAAATCGAAAATTCTTACGGATCAGGCAATCGCCCCACCCGGTAAAAGCGCGAACCGTTGGAAAGCAGGTTGTCCGTAAAATGAACCGGGTTGCCTGCCGCCACATTCGTGCTCAGCGGTACCCACGTCAGCAGGTTCGACGAACTTTGCACCTCATAACCAAGTCCTGGATTCGCCGAATAATTGAATGAGAATTGATTGCTGATGATTTTGGGCGCGGAAACTGCAACGGCAACTGGCGTGACGACGCTGATGTTTACCGGCGCCGAAGTTGTGGAGACACCGGCAGCGGTTGCCACTGCGGTGAGCGCGTAGGAACCCGCGGACAGGCTGCCGGTGCTGAGGTTGAACGGTGCGGCGGTGACCGAACCAAGCTTGTTCGTGTTGCTAAAAAACGTCACGTTGGTGACCGTGCCGCTGGAAACCGTGGCGTTGGCCGCGAGTTTCACGGACGCAGGCGCGGCAAATACCGCGCCATTGGCTGGATTGGTGATGTCCACAGCAGGCGGCGGAGTTACCATGGCGGGCGTGGAACGGTCATACGCAAACCCGCCTCCGGGTCCGCCCCAAAAGGTAAAGGTAACCGCCAAATAAATATCATCCGTTATGAGATGCACCACGGCCGGCTGCCCCACCATGCTCATGGGGTTTTTTCCACTCATGGCGGCCCAGGTGGTGTAAGTAAGGGTAGCGCGGTTGGCAAGCGTCCCATAAGCCCATTCCGTGTCAGCGGGGCTGCTGAAACCGATCTTGTCGAAACTGCCTTCAATGACCTCGTTGAAGAGACCTTGGGTGCTGGCACGCGTCAGCCAGACCCGGTCGGTCAACCGGTCCTGATTGGCCGCCTGGGTTGGGTCAGGGGCTGGCTGCGAATAGCTCATGGTCGGACCAGTCCAAACCGTGGCCGCAGGCGCCTGAAACACCGCGCAGGTTATCAAAACCAGGGCGCTGACTCGCAGAAAGTGGGCCGGGAGCCGGTGAGGGTCATTCGTAATCATTAACCACTAGATGCTTCAAACCCCGCTTTGTTCCATTAATTTTGACGAATAATGATTTTAATCGGTAATCTCCCGGTCTAACTGTTCAACACCTTCAGCGCCTTTTGCGCATTGGATGTCCGCAAAATCATCAATCCCTTCTTCGCGTTGGGACTGGTCGCGCTGTAGCAATACTCGATGTTCACCCCCGCATCAGCCAGCTTGTTGGCGATGCGCGCCAGCGAGCCCGGTTTGTTGTCGCCTTCAAGCATGAGCACATCATCATCCACAACCAGCGTGCCGTGCTCCTCAAAAACCGCCATGGCCTTGGCCGAGTCGCTCACCACCATGCGGATGACACTATGGTCCACGGTGTCGCTCGTGGTGATGGCGTAGATGCTGATCTTGGCGGCGCCGAGCGCGTCACAAACGCGGGCAAGCATTCCGGGGCGGTTATCGAGAAAAATGGCGAGTTGTTTGGTGATTTCCATAATGGTAGTTGCTCTGTGGATTGCCGGTTGCGTATGAACACGATAGACTGGTTCTGGCGGATGCCCCGATGCCAGCGACACCGCAATTATGCCCCCAAGAAAAAAATCCGCAACCGGGAAATTGAGGCCGGTGTAATGCAATGCTCTTAACCAAGGCAATCCAAATGCCAAAAGATTAACTTTACTTATTAAGCTGCGTATGCTACATAAGTAATTATGCGATTCTAATAATGGATTCCAGCACCTAAAACCAGCGCCAAACCTATGAACCATCCAACAAAAAACGAACGCGACATCCAGCGCATCATGAAATTGGGCACCGCCATTGGTTTTGGCTGCATGGCGGCTTCGTTGGCAGCATTGCATTCCAGCCCCACAGGCATTTCATTTCAAATCACCGGCCGCACTCTGTTCGCCTTCGTGCTCGGCGCTGCGGCGGTCTTTCCCTTTTGGAAAATTGTTTTCAACGTCGTTTCCGGCAACCGGCAACGTTCGCGGCATGTCTGGGCGGCGTCGCTGCTCCTGCTCATCGGCATCGGCGCTTTCCTTTACCCTTCCCGGTTTGTTCCGGCGGAAAAACTGCGCGACATGTACACCGGCTTGGTGATCGCCGCCTGCGCCCTCTCGCTGCTCGCCGCCATGCTCATATTGTTCGGCAAATTCTTCGAAACGGACGGGGAAAAAATACCCAAGAACCCAAATACCCAACCACCCAAGGAACGATGACCAAATCCCAAGCCTCAAGGTGACATATCGCTTGATTGCTGTTTGGAAGTTGGAGCTTCTCTGGAGCTTGGATGTTGGTGCTTGGAGCTTTTATGGAATTTCTCCTCCGCTTCCGATTAAGATTGAATTTCCCCCCGCTTTACGCCATGCTGTTTTTAGTTAGCTATGGGAACCGCCTCCGCCATCAAACCGCCCGATACGCTCTCTGAAAGCCAGAAGACGGCTTTGATCAGTCTGCTCGGCGATGAAAGCCCCGTCGTCTATCAGGCGGTGCGCGACAAAATACTTTCCTTTGGCGATACGGCTGTCGAATGGCTGCGTCCCCACACCCTGAGCAGCGAACCCGCGTTGCGCCGCCGTTCCCAGGAAATCATCCAACACCTCGCGCGACACGTGGCCGACGACCGCTTTCTGGCGTTTTGCCTGACCGAGGGCAACGACCTCAACCTTGAGTTTGGCGCCTGGCTGCTGGCCCAGACACAATATCCCGACATCAACCTCGAGGCTTATCAGGCATTGTTTGACAGCTACGCCGGCGAACTGCGGGAACGCATCAATCCCCGCGCCGACGCCGACCAGCTTTTGGCGGCATTTAACGAATACATTTTCGACGTGCTCCGTTTTCGCGGAAACGAACAAAATTATTACGACCCGGAGAACAGCTACCTGAACCGCGTCGTGGATCGCCGCACGGGCAATCCCATCAACCTCTGCCTCGTCTATGTTTTGCTGGCCCGCCGCCTGAAATTGCCGGTGACCGGCATCGGTTTGCCCGGACATTTCATCTGCCGCTTTCAATCCTCCTCCGAGGAATATTACATTGACGTGTTCAACCGCGGCAAACTCTGGACCAAGGCGAACTGCATCCAATACCTGCTCTCGCGCAATTACAATGTCCAGAACGACCATCTCGCCCCCGTGAGTCCCCGCAAAATGCTCATGCGCATCTGCGGCAACCTGCATCAGATTTACCAGCATCTGGAAATGCCCGACGAAACCACCCGCCTGCAACGCTACTTGATCGCTTTGGCGAAATGAGATGTCTCGCCGTGACACTCCGAACCGTCCCGCACTCCGCCAGATTGTGGAGTGCGGTGGCAAGCGCAGCGCGACACCGCTTTTGAGGGCGCGCAACGCCCCGGAATCAAAGGCGCATCGCGAAAAGAACGCCGTCGCCGCTGCGCTCTGTCGACGCACTCCCAGTCGCCGCGATTGGCCAGGCCGACAGGAAATTCCGCCAGGTCTTGGACTGCGGCAGTCCTCTGCCGCTGTTCCCCCGCCCATCCGCCACCATTAGGCTCCCTGCGGACTGTCGGTAACCAGCGGTTTCCCCCATTCGATGTTCGATGTTCGATGTTTCCCAATCCATGGCTTGGTTATTCTCTGGAGCTTGGATGTTGGAGCTTGGAGCTTTTCTCAATGCTTCCCGCGCCGATATTCCCACCGCGCAATCACCGGATCCACGCGCACCAGCAAAAAATAAGCCCACCGTTGTTTGAACCTGCTCCACCAGTTCCGCGATTTGCGCCACGCTTCGAGTTCGATCCGCTGGCAATGCTTCAAATTGGCCGCAAAAAGACTCCGCGCTTCGGCCACAAGTTTGCTTTTCTGAAACCGCAGCATCAATTCGTAATTAATGTACAAGCTGCGCGGGTCGAGGTTCGATGATCCCGCATAAACAACCTCGTCAATGATAAGGAGCTTCGCGTGCAAAATCTGCGGCTGATATTCGTAAATCTCCAC